>CAJBRT010000001.1 GCA_903958045.1 uncultured Bacteroidota bacterium
CAGCAAGCTGCCGTAATTGATGAAGTTCTATCTGATCGACTCAATAATCTACTACCGTCACTAATGGAAAAGAATGGCATAGATATGTGGGTACTTATCACGCGAGAATATAACGAAGACCCGATTGTAAAAACGATGCTTCCAGCCACTTGGATTAGCGCAAGAAGAAGAACCATTCTTGTTTTTTATTATAACCCTCAAACTAAAACATATAAAAAATTAGCTGTAGCGCGCTATAGTGTTGGAAACGAAATTAAAGCAGCCTGGGACATGAAAGCCCATCCCGACCAGTGGGATGCACTCACAGCAATCGTTACACAATATCAGCCTAAAAAAATTGGCATCAACACATCTGTTAATTTTGGCCATGCCGACGGTTTAGACCACACCGAATATGAAACATTCAAACAAAAATTACCTGCAAGCTATCAATCTAAACTTATTTCGTCGGAACCATTAGCGGTTGCTTGGCTAGAAACAAGAACCGAAAGAGAAATGCAATTTTATCCGCAGCTTATTAAAATGAGTAAGGATATTATTGCAAAAGGTTTTAGCAGCAAAGTAATTACGCCAGGCATAACCACCACCGAAGACCTTGTATGGTGGTACCGTCAAGAAATTATTAAAAGGGGTTTTACTACTTGGTTTCACCCTTCTGTAGAAATACAACGTAACGACTCGGTGGCATTTGACCATTTAACAGCCTTTACCAGTAAGGGCTACAATGGTAAAGACATTATTATGCAAGGCGATTTACTGCATGTAGATTTTGGTATTACTTATTTGCGCTTAAATACAGATATTCAGGAGCACGCTTATGTTTTAAAACCTAACGAAGCAAACGCTCCACTTTATTTACAAAAAGCATTAGAAACAGGCAACCGTTTACAAGATATTTTAACGAATCAGTTTCAAGAAAATAAAACAGGCAATCAAATTTTAGCAAGTGCCCTAGCACAAGCTAAAAAAGAAAATATAAACGCCACTATTTACACACACCCTATTGGATTTCATGGTCACGCAGCAGGCCCTGCTATTGGCATGTGGGATATGCAAGAAGGCGTTCCGGGTACTGGCGATTTTCCCATGCATTTAAAAACAGCTTATTCTATTGAATTAAATGCAGCCGTTGAAATTAAAGAATGGAAAAAAACCATTCGCATCATGCTAGAACAAGATGGCTATTTCGACGAAAATGGTTTTAGATACATTGGTGGTAGGCAAACCAAGTTGCACCTAGTAGGAAAATAATTAGAGGGTCTGCTTTTTTCTAAATCTTTTAGATGAAGTAAAATAAAGTAGGAAGCCTGACAATACTGTTACAAGTCCAAAAATTGAAAAGGCCCTCAACAGTATATTTCCAAAATTATCTCTACCGTTATAGTCCATAGTGTGTAGCATCCATAAAAAGTCAAATACGCGCCACTTGTCATTTCTAAATTTTTGAGCTGTACCAAGTTCAGAAGCCACATATACCGTTGTTTTTGAAGCATGCTCAAAACTTATAGCGTATGCAGGTAATTCTCCAGAACGGTATTCGTGATGCGGATGAATGCTATCAACTTTTTCTACCTTAACTACTTTGGCATCATCGGCAAAATGTCTTTTGGCAACAGCTACAGCCTCCTCTTTAGAGAGTGGTGCGCGCAAAATGCCTGTTTGTGCATCTGCCAAATGATTCATCAATTGAGTATGGTTGCTATGCGTACCCATATCATGTAAAGCAGATACGCATCTAATTTGATAAATAGGCTTACCTAAAATATCTATGAGTTGTATAGAAACCAGGGAGTCAATTTTATGATTCTGCTCAATAGCATCAAGTGCCATTGTTGGAGAGACAAGTTGAATACCCGAACTAAGCAGTGGCACTCTCTTTCGCTGCATATCTCCATGCACTTCATCAATATTATTCCAACTAAAATAAAGCCCCCCAATTGTCCAAAGCAAAAATTGAACACCAAGTAATACACCAAGTATCCTGTGTGATTTTCTGATGTAATACTGTTTACTTTTTGCCATAGTATTATCCTGTTTTTTTCAAAAATAAGCTAAACCAAATATTATTCAAATACAACCATTGCCTTAACTACCCCAGTAGCTGGATTAAGCCAGCTTTCAAAATGGTCGGTCACCTTGGTAAATGATACTTTGTGTGTTATAAGGCTAGACGGCTTTACAAGCCCTTTTTGAATGCAATCAATAACGTCATTAAAATCTTGTGCATTGGCATTTCTGCTACTCATCAAGGTAGCTTCTCTTTTATGAAATTCGGGATGACTAATGCTAATATGCTCTTTTTGTAAACCCACTAGCACATAACGTCCGCCATGTGCCAAATAAGCAAAGGCATTATTTATTGCATTTAA
>CAJBRT010000002.1 GCA_903958045.1 uncultured Bacteroidota bacterium
CAGCAGCTACACCACCTCTCACGCCAGAGGGGATGACATCACAATTAGTAAAGGTTGGCACATGCAGCGGGTGAGACATGTGAAAAAACATCACATCTGCCTCTGTGATAGGTCCAAGCTTAGGCACCTCCTCCCTGCGGCCCTTTCCAGCACCACCGCCTTTCCCTCGCGCTTTTCCACGAGCACTCAGGGGCGGTGGCTTTGAAACGACTGAGGGGGTTGAGTCACGATTATATCATTGAAAATGAAAAAGCACTCATCGGTTATCCTTCTATTGTCCAAAATTTACTACTAAGAGATAGTATACAAGCTGCGGTTTTTGAAAACAGAAAATGGATTGAATCAAATTTGGCGCTATCTGACAATCAAAAATTTAAGTGGCTACGTGGCTTCAATAATTTATTATCTGAAATTCAATTAGGACTAAAACTCCATCAATTAAATGGTCAACAAGTGATGCCTACTATTCAGGCATTTACGTCTGCCATGCAGCTGAGCGCAAAAGGGCTAAACATAAGCGCTATTATTGAAAATGAAGATAGTAAGGTAGGAACTATTGTTCTAGCTACCGGTAGCTTTACGGATAATATAGGCTATGCTGCGTCGAGAGATATGTTGGTATTAAAAAACTGCCAGAACAACCCGGGGCAAATTTTACAAATTTTAGACAAACAAGGCACCGACATTTCTAGTAATAGATACGCTGATAGTTTACTCATTGCCGCTGCTTTTAACAACACAGAAATGGTATACAACTATGCGGCAGCGCCAAGTGCCCTTGGTAAAAAAATACAGTCTATTCATCATCCGCTTGTTCAATGGATTGGCAGGCTTGCATATATGAAAACAGGACGCTATTATTATCCGTTTTTAGACGCCCTCTATACCGGCAAAATGAGTATCGATACCATTACACCACTCATACCAGAAGACCAGTCCGAAAATTATTTTAAACTTCTGGTGCATACCAGCATCCAACAAGTACAAAGAAAAAAAGCAGGGCAAAAATTAGTAGCAGCAACAGCGCTTTTGACAAAACTTAAAAGCCGGGTAATGGAACTGTATGTTAATGATATCAATGGTTTACATCAAACCGAAGCAAGTAGTGTAAGGTTTAAAAAACTAGCTAACTTATCCGTTGAAGAGCTTTATTATATAGCAGTACTTGGTGCCGATGAACTCTACACGTCTAGTTTTGTATCAGGCATTTACCCGCTTATTATACAAAAACTGGGAACCAAAACTACACATGATTTATTTGAAATGGTGCATCAAGATTATTTCAAAAAATTTATTGCATTAGCCGCCAATTACAATACGCTTCAAGATTTTTTATCGCATATGCCATTAGAAGCAAGGGGTTATTATATGCGCAGCTTTGTGCGTGATTTAGACAAAGTGCCCACACTAGAAGACGCTGTTGATGTAGCAGATGCTTTTTCAAGTATTTCAGATACCAGCCTGCGAAATTTATTACTTACAGAAATTAGAAAAAATAAAAACAGTGCGCTCTATGCGTTATTAGATGACTTGTGCACGGCGGTGGTAGAGGACAAACAAACAAAAAATAGTTCGCATACACTACTCAACAGCGTTGGACTACTTGGATTTAATGCATTAAAAAACAATCAACAAAAAGTAGTTATCAGACAATATTTTTATGGCGATAAAGATGGCGCGCAAATATTTAATGCCTTTATCAATAGTTTTAACAAGCCTGGTTGGAAGACAAACAAACAAAAATATTTTACAGAAGTGAGTAGCACAAATGGCCGTGTAAGTATTTATGCAAACGTTCCACTTGATGAAAAAGAAGAACTCGATTTAAAAGCACAAGACAGTTTAACGGCTTTTTTAATAGCACAAGAAATAATACCTAGCATTATTGTTCATAGAGGACATAGCTATTATGCAAACCATACGATTGCAGGCATTGATAGTAGTGCCAAACTTGTGCTACTAGGGAGTTGTGGCGGTTATCAAAAATTAGCTTCGGTACTAAACCGCGCGCCAGAAACGCAGGTAATTGCGAGCAAACAAATAGGTAAAGGAGTCATTAACGCAGCACTCTTACGACAAATAGCGGAGACACTGGAAAAAGGAAAAGATATTGAATGGCGCAGTATTTGGAAACAACTAAATGAGCAACTAAACGGTGCTGCTAAAACAAGTTTCCAAGACTATATACCTCCCTATAAAAATATAGGACTCATGCTCTTGAAAACATATCGAGCAGCGCAATAAATGATTTACAAAAAAGGATTGTTTCGTTTTTCGTAGCCAATGGTTGTTTTAATGCCATGACCAGCATACACCGCTGTTTCGTCGGGTAACACCCAAAGCTTTTCTCGAATACTATGTAAGAGCGTTTCTGAATCGCCACCAGGAAGGTCGGTTCTTCCAATACTTCCTCTAAATAAAACGTCGCCACCCATCAAATCACCTTGGGACGGAATATAAAAGCAAATACTTCCGGGCGAATGACCTGGCGCTAAAATCACATGAATTTCAGTGTCTCCTAATAAAACGGTGTCGCCATCATTTAAAAAATGGAGTGGCCCCGCATAGTTTTGAAAGGGCAAACCCCAACGCTCTCCCGATAGCGGAGCTAGGGCTAACATAGCTTCCTCATTTGGATGTAAATGCAGCTCCAAGCCATAAGTTTCATGCACCCATTTGTTGCCAAACACATGATCGAGGTGGCAATGCGTATTGAGCAGGTACACCGGCGTTAAACCTGTATCAGTAAGGAAATTTTGTAAGGTTTCCTGCTCTGCGGGGAAGTAACAACCTGGGTCAATGATGATTGCTTTGCCCTCGTTGTTGTATAAAACATAGGTATTTTCTGAAATTGGGCTAAAAGTGAAGGCTTTAATATGGATCATACGCGTTTTATGAAAATTTTACGAGGTAATTGACTAATTTTAAAAAATTAAGTTCGGATATGAAATTGAAAAGAATAGGACTAATTTTTATCATGAGTAGTTTGGCTTTTTTTGGCCAGGCTCAGGTGAATGCTGTTGAGTATGGTAAGAATAGAGTGCAATATAAAAAACTGGTTTGGAAGTTTCATCAATCACCCAATTTTAATACCTATACTTCACAAGGTGGCGTAGAACTTGGCAAGTTTGTGGCACAGGTAGCAGAGCAGGAATTAAGCGCTATCGAAAATTTTGTAGAATACGCTTTACAACGTAGAGCCAATATTATCGTGTACAGTAATTATGATGATTATAAAAGCAGCAATATTGGACTTGGATCCGATTGGCAAAGTGCTGGTGGTTTGACCAAGCTTGTGAACAATAAAATTGTGGTTTACTTTGATGGTAACCACGCGAATTTAAAAAGACAAGTTAAAGAAGGCATTGCAAAAGTATTATCTGATAATTTACTCTTTGGAGAAGACATTGGAGAATTTGCTAGCAACCAAGCATTACTTGATTTACCCAAATGGATGTTAGACGGGTATGTTGCATATGCTGCCGAAAACTGGAGTGTAGAAAAAGACGATGCGCTCAAAAGTGCCATGCTTAGTGGCAGGTACAATACTTTTTATCAGTTTGCATTTGATAAGCCAACCCTTGCAGGGCATGCATTCTGGAATTTTATAAGTGTAAAGTATAGAAAAGAAAATATTACCTACCTACTTTATTTAGCTAGAATTTATAAAAACTTAAACAGCGCCTTTTTAAAAGTTTGTAAAAAGAAATTTAAAGAAGTATTGTCTGAATTCATGGAATATGAACAAGATAAATACGCAAAAGATATTCGTCAACGAAAAAATTCACCAAAAGGTCAATTGAATATTTCGGAAGACGTTTCTAAAAAAGATTATTTCAGATTTCAAGCCAACCCCAATCCAAAAAGCAACAATTATGCGGTGGTAGAATTTAACAGAGGTATTTACAGTGTAAAGCTGATGGAAAATTTTTACGATGGTCGTGTACTTTTAAAATCAGGCGTAAGAACCAACCAAGGAGATATCAACCCCAACTATCCCATCATGGCTTGGGATAACAAAGGCACCAGATTACTAGTGATTTATTCGGAAGAAGGCACTATTAAAATGTTCGTGTATGACGTGGTAACACGCATTAAGAGGTTCAAGCAAAAAATTGAGGGCATCGATCAAATTTTAGATGCATCCTATATGCTAGACGCCAATAATGTAGTGATGAGTGCTGCAAAAAATGGACATACCGATATTTACACCTATAAAATTGAAGAGAACCAATTAACGCAGTTTACAGACGATGTTTACGATGACTTGCATCCAAGTTTTGTTTCTTTTCCTAACAAATCGGGTATTCTATTTTCGTCCAATAGGCCTAGCCCGTATGCACCTAACAGCGATACTGCCATTCCTAGCAGGTACCATTTCAATATTTTTATGGTAGACTATTTAAACAATAGTAAGAACAAACAAATTACACAGCTCACCAATCTAAAATATGGAAACACGAGCTATCCAATGGGCTACAACACCAATCACTTTACTTTTGTATCCGACGAAAACGGTGTAGGAAATAGATGGGCTGGATTTTTTGCAACCCAAAGAAATGGACTAGATACCCTGTATCATATTGGGGACGATATGCTACGCAACGCATCGCCCAAAGAAATTGACTCTACCCTTAATGCATGGCAAAGAGAGAAACCGGATAGCATTAGTTTTTTTCAGGTATACAAAGACTCTACCTACACATTCCCCATTACCAACTACCAAAGTTCATTACTTGAAACTAGAATAGCTGGCGACAAAGGACAGGTGAGTGAAGTAAGACGTGAAGGGGATTATAAATTTTTGTATAAGCTACGCGTAGACTCTATTGCACTTAAAAAAAGAAACCTCAATCTAAGACCCACTACTTTCATGAAAAAAGTAATGGACGACATGAGGGCATCAGAAGGTAAAGCCATTGTATACAAAAAAACAATTGACACCTCGTCGAGAGCCAATCTTTTTCAATCAGAATTTTCAGATGAACCCACAGATAGTTTTTCTGTAAAAAGAGCTGAAATACTAACTGCGAAGGCAAAAAATATTTTAAACGACTCCAAGCTTTATGATTACCGACTTAAATTTAGTAGCGACTATATTTTAAGTGGTTTTTCAAACAACTTACTACTCAATAGATACCAGCCCTATGCAGGTGGCTCGGGTCCCATTCAATTAAACAACGGTAATAATTTCAATTTTAATTTAAGAATTGGTACCAGTGATTTATTAGAGGACCAGAAGTTTATGGGCGGTATTCGTTTTGGAACCGATTTAAAAGACAAGGATATTATTTTTAGTTACCAGAATTTTAAAAAGAGATTGGATTGGGGTACTACTTATTACAGAAGCAATGTAACCAACTATTTTAATTCTCCTTTTACCAATATGCTCATTACCAATTTATACCAAGGTAACATTGCATATCCTTTTAACGAAGTAAAAAGTTTACGTGCCACTTTTGGCCTTCGTATAGACAGAGGTATTTTAAAATCTTACGACAATAGAGTGGGTTATCCGGATCCAGGGGCTCTTTCCTACCCTGACACGGTTAATAAATTTATGGTGTCGCGCATAGAGTATGTACATGATAATACCATTAACCCCACTCAAAATATTTGGAACGGACTCCGTTATAAAGTATTCTTTGACATCAATATGCCAAGCATTAAAACAGAAATGAATAATGGTAAGGCTACCTTAAACTTAGGTTTTGATGCGCGCTACTATTATAAAATTTACAGAAATTTTATTTGGGCCGGCCGAGCTGCTGCTGATTTTTCGTGGGGTGGACAAAAAATTATTTACTACTTAGGAGGTGTTGATAGTTGGATCAATCCAAAGTTTAATGGTCAAAATTTTCCTGCACAGGACCAGAGCTATGCTTTCCAATCCTTAGCTGTAAATATGAGAGGCTACCAACAAAATATTGCAAATGGTAACAATGCCTTTGTCATCAATTCTGAATTTAGACTACCGCTTTTTGCAACTATATTTAATAAACCCATCAACAACGCATTTCTACGCAACTTCCAACTCACGCAGTTTATTGATTTAGGCACGGCATGGAATGGCAAGTACAACGGCATTAAACGCCCAGGTGATGTGATTGTTGACGCCACCTCCCCTGTGGTCGTAAAACTTGATGCGGGCGGACTTGGGCCTTTTGCGGGTGGTTATGGCTTTGGAGTTAGAAGTACCCTACTTGGCTACTTTATGAAACTAGACGCTGCATGGCCTATGAAAGGCGTGTTTAAAGGAAAGCCAATTTATTACTTCTCGCTAGGATTTGACTTTTAATACCTTGGTATTGTAATAACGGCAGTATGCGTGCAGGCCACAGCTGTCACATTTTGGCGATCTGGCAAGACAGGTATACCTGCCATGTAATATTAGCCAGTGGTGTGCTTTGTGCACCAGTTCCGAAGGAATATTTTTGATGAGTTCTTTTTCTACGGCAAGAGGCGTACTTGCTTTTTGTAACACAAGCCCTAATCTTTTACTTACCCTAAATACATGTGTATCTACGGCCATGTTGGGTTGCTGATCAATCACACTCGTAATTACATTGGCCGTTTTTCGACCCACCCCCGGAAGCTCCACCAGTTCATCTACTGTCATAGGAACTTCGCCGCCAAATTTGGAGAGCAGTAAATTAGCCATGCCAATTAAATGCTTGGACTTATTACTTGGATAAGAAATGCTTTTTATGAGTGCAAACATCTCATCAAAACTTGCCTTAGCCATTTTTTGTGGTGTCGGAAATTTTGCAAAAATAGAAGGTGTGGTAAGGTTCACGCGCTTATCGGTACACTGGGCAGATAAAATAACGGCAACCAATAGCTCAAAAGGATTGTTGTATAAAAGCTCGGTTTCCGCGATAGGAACCTGCGCTTCAAAATAAGCAATGACGCCCGCGTATCTTTCTTTTTTAGTCATGGAAATACTAGTCCAATCCTTTTTTAGAATAATTTTTAACCGCTTTTAATGAAAAAAGAGAGGGTCTTTTGAGTTCTAATGCATTCAGCTGGGCAATGGAACGGCGCAGCATTTTTAACTGTTCTTCGAGTTCGTAAGAACCTTGTTCTAAGGCAGTATCAATGGCATCAGCTGTGGCTTTGGGGCACTCCTTGTAGAGATACAACAACAAATCTTCCTCTTTAAACGGTTCCATACCCCTTATAAACGAGATAGGACCTGCTTTATTTTGTGGTAGCCAAAGAATCTTCGATAATATAAACGTCTTCGCCGTCGCGCTTCATGAGGTAACGTTCGCGCGCAAATTTTTCGAGGGCAGCAGGATCATTTTGCAAATCGGTAAGCTCGGCTTTGGCTTTTTCAATTTGTTCTTGGTAATACTTTTTTTTAGTTTCCAACTTGTCAAGTTCGGCCATCGTTTCCTTTTGCTGAAAATAATTACGCTGGTCAAAAAATAACATCCATACAATAAAAAATATGCCTGCGAGGAGGTATTTATTGGTTAGTATGGATGTTACTTTTTTCATTATGAAAATTTTATTTCGTACCAAATTTGATTTTCCCTTTCGGATAGATAGCTGTTGATCCTAACATTTCTTCGATACGGATTAACTGATTGTATTTTGCAATACGGTCTGTTCTTGAAGCAGAACCTGTTTTAATTTGACCACAGTTTAATGCAACTGCTAAATCAGCAATGGTTGTATCTTCTGTCTCACCACTTCTATGACTCATGATGGTATTGTAACCATTGTGCTGAGCAAGTGTAACAGCGTTAATCGTTTCAGTTAAAGTACCAATCTGATTTACTTTTACGAGTAAGCCGTTGGCAATTTTTTTATCGATACCAGTTTGTAAACGGTCTACGTTGGTAACAAATAAATCGTCACCTACTAATTGACATTTGCTGCCAACCGCTTCTGTAAGTGCTTTCCAGCCATTCCAATCATCTTCTGCCATACCATCTTCGATAGAAGCGATTGGATATTGTTTCACCCATTTTTCCCAGTACTTCACAAGCTCATCGCTGCTCATTACTTTACCGCTACTCTTATGGAAAACATATTTCTTTTTCTTAGCGTCCCACAATTCACTGTTTGCAGCGTCCATGGCAATTACAATTTGAGAACCTGTTTTGTAACCCGCTGCACTAATTGCAGCAAGTACGGTTTCAATTGCCTCTTCGTTGCTTTGAATGTTGGGTGCAAATCCACCTTCATCACCAACGTTGGTGCTGTATCCTTTTTTCTTTAACACAGATTTTAATGTGTGGAAAATTTCAACGCCCCATCTTAAGCCTTCACTAAATGATGAAGCACCAACAGGCATCACCATGAATTCTTGGAAATCAATTTTATTATCTGCGTGTGCGCCACCATTTAAGATATTCATCATTGGGATAGGCAATGTTTTTGCATTGGTACCGCCAATATATCTGAAGAGTGGAAGCGCTGCTTCTTCTGCTGCTGCTTTTGCAACGGCCATACTAACTGCAAGCATTGCGTTAGCACCAAGTTTACTTTTATTAGGTGTTCCATCAAGTGCAATGAGCGCTTCGTCAATTGCTGCTTGTTGTGTGATATCAAAACCAACAATGGCGTCAGAAATGAGTGTGTTTACATTTTTAACTGCTTTTAATACGCCCTTGCCTACATATTTTTTCTTATCGTTATCACGAAGTTCAACGGCTTCGTGGATACCCGTACTTGCACCACTTGGTACAGCTGCGCGTCCAATTGCGCCATCATCTGTTAATACATCAACTTCTACGGTAGGATTACCACGACTATCTAAAATTTGACGGGCGTGTACTTCAATAATGTAACTCATGTTCGATTGCTTATTTTATTACTAATTAGTTTGATATTAAGGATGCAATTTAAGCATTTATATGCGTTTCTGAACCACTTGTTAGTCCTCTAAATACAGATTCTAGGCTCTGGCTCTTGTTACTTAAAAGATTAGTCAATAAATCGTTGGCCACAATTTGACCTTTTGATAATATCAGGGCGCTAGCACAAATGGCTTCTACTTCTTGCAGTATATGTGACGAAAAGAGCACTGTTTTGACCTGCCCTTGCTCCCTAATGACGTTTCTGATTTCAATAATTTGGTTGGGGTCAAGGCCAGAAGTTGGCTCGTCTAACAATATAACAGACGGGTTATGAATAAGCGCTGCGGCGAGACCTACACGCTGCTTATAACCTTTTGACAATTGACCTATTTTTTTATGCGACTCGGCGCCTAGGCCGGTAAGTTCAATACTATTTGCAACAGCATTGGATACGCCTTCGATTACGTGCACTTTACCAATAAAACTGAGGTACTCTTTAACGTACATGTCGTAGTAAAGTGGGTTGGCTTCTGCCAAATAGCCTATTTGCTTTTTGGCTGCAATCGGATCTTTAACCACATCAATGCCGTTAACGGTAATTGATCCAGCATCGGGCGTTAAATAGCCGGCAATCATTTTGAGTGTCGTGCTTTTTCCGGCGCCATTGGGTCCTAAAAAACCAACCACAGCGCCGGCCGCCAAAGAAAAACTGATGGACTGCACTGCTTTTTGCGTACCGTAGTTTTTACTTACCTCTTTTACCTCAATAGACATAATACAAAGATATCATTTCTTGTAAGAGCCGGCCACTTCAATTTCATAAACTATCTATAAAATCAATGATTGTATTCGCCTTTTAGGGCATAGTAGCCAAAAATACTCATGCCAATAGCTATGGGAATAAATATGACTACAAATACACCCCATTGTACAACGGTATCGACACCAGGTTTTACTGCAATTTCATGCGCAGCCGCGCGTACTATAAAATAAATGCATGCAGGACCTAATAATAGCCAAATGATGCCGGCAAGTTTTTTAATTTGATTCATAGCAAATATTTTTAATCGTGTTGGATATTAATTTTTGAATCGAGATACAGGGTGCCAATAATCACAGAAACGGCGGCTACAATAATTGGGTATTGGAGTCCGGCAAGTGCATCTGCGGTGTACATAGTGGTTAGCAATGTTGCAATAAAAGGCGTGAGGCCACCAAACACCCCATTCCCAATATGGTACGGTAACGACATGGAGGTATACCTAATTTTTGTTGGAAATAATTCCACTAAAAATGCAGCGATAGGACCATATACCATGGTTACATAAACGATCATTATAAATACAATGAGCACCATTTTCCAATAGACGCTATTCGCTAATACTTTGCTTATTTTAACAACGGGCTTTATAGTTGTTTGCATTGGATTCGCATATAAGGTATCGGTGGTGGTTGTGGTAACAATTGTGCCATCAGTGTAAGATTTTGTTGACAGTGCTGTTCGTACAAAATTTTGTGTATTAGGAATAGATACTGAATTAATTTTTGAAGTTGCAGCTGCTACCACTTCTGTTTTTGTAGCCGTATCAGAAAGGTCTAAAAGCCCTTTAAATAAAGGATTGTAGGTAACAACGGCAAGGAACATACCCACTAGCATAATCCATTTTCTGCCAATTTTATCACTCCACGAACCAAACACCACAAATAGTGGTGTGCCAAATAAAATGGCCCAAATTAAAATGGTGCGCGACTGATCAAAATCTATTTTACAAACATTTTCAATAAATGATTGCGCATAAAATTGACCGGTATACCACACTACGCCTTGTCCCATGGTTGCGCCAAAAAGCGCAAGCAACACCATCTTTAAATTTTCTTTATGGCCAAAACTTTCTTTGAGTGGATTTGCAGAAATAGCGCCCTCCGATTTTAATTTAGAAAACAGCGGAGACTCCTGCATTTTTAAACGGATATAAATAGAAACACCCACCAGTACAATTGAAAACAAAAATGGAATACGCCAACCCCATGCATTAAATTTTGCAATCGATACAGCAGGGTCAACATCTAAACTATGGCGCGTAAATAAAATCACACTTAAGGAAACAAATAAACCCAGTGTTGCCGTTGTTTGAATCCATGAAGTATAATAACCTCTCCTACCAACTGGCGCATGTTCTGCCACATAAGTAGCTGCGCCGCCATATTCTCCACCTAGTGCAAGGCCTTGGAGTAAACGAAGCGTTAATACAATAATTGGCGCAGCAAATCCAATAGATTCGTAACTAGGCACGAGCCCAATCGCAAATGTTGATCCCCCCATTAATACAAGGGTTAATAAAAAAGTGTATTTACGACCTACTAAATCGCCAAGTCTTCCAAAAAAAAGTGCACCAAAAGGTCTTACAATAAAACCCGCTGCAAAAGTGGCTAATGTAGATAATAGCGCCGCCGTAGGATTTGTTTTAGGAAAAAATTGACCCGCAATAACGGTAGCGAGGCTTCCAAAAATGTAAAAATCGTACCACTCAATTAAGGTACCCAGTGAAGAGGCAGTAATCACCTGCCAAATTTTATTTTCTTTTTTCATGTGCTAAACAATAGTGACAACAACTTACGTTAATGAAGGCATTTTTCCAATTTTTTACCCCCTCAATAAACGAACAAGCGTTTATTAAATCTTTGCCTAATAAATGAATAATAAAATAGTTAGTAACGTATATTTATGACTTCAAACGATCAGACATGACCTATCCTTATCAGCTTACAAGCTTTGACGCCTATAAAGAAGCCTATAAAAAAAGTATTGAAAACCCTGCTGCTTTTTGGGGCGAGATTGCAAATCATTTTACATGGCGTAAAAAATGGGATACCACACTTGAATGGAATTTTAAAGAACCAAAAGTTGAATGGTTCAAAGGCGGGAAATTAAATATTACCGAAAACTGTTTGGATAGACATATTCCTACCAAAGGACATTTACCTGCACTTATTTGGGAGCCCAATGCACCTGACGAAGCGGGACGTGTTTTAACGTATAGCAAACTCCTTGAAAAAGTTTGTCAATTTGCACAAGTACTTAAAAACAATGGCGTTCAAAGAGGCGACCGTGTTTGTATTTACATGGGTATGATTCCAGAACTAGCTATTGCAGTGCTTGCCTGCGCGCGCATTGGCGCCATCCACTCTGTGGTGTTTGGTGGATTTTCGGCACAAAGTATTGCAGACCGTTTATTAGATGCGAGTGCTACTTTTATTGTTACCTGTGATGGTGCGTACAGAGGTGCCAAAGACATTCCATTAAAATCAGTGATTGATGATGCGCTTATTGGTAACAAAACCGTTAAACGAGTGATTGTAGCTACCCGTACACGCACGCCTGTTTCTATGATTAAAGGACGCGACTGTTGGTGGGAGGATGAAATGAAACAAGTAGAAGAAAAAGGAATCACATTTATTGAGGCCGAAGAAATGGACGCAGAAGATCCTTTATTTATTCTATACACTTCGGGTTCTACTGGAAAACCAAAAGGCGTGGTACACACCTGTGGTGGTTATATGGTTTTTACCAACTACACATTTGTAAATGTATTTCAGTACAAGCCTGGTCAAATTCATTTTTGTACCGCAGACATTGGTTGGATTACTGGACATAGTTATATTGTGTACGGACCATTAAGCGCCGGTGCTACCACCTTATTATTTGAAGGCATTCCTACATGGCCTGATGCAGGAAGATTTTGGGATGTAGTAGATAAATACAAAGTCAATATTTTATACACGGCGCCAACTGCCATCCGAAGTTTAATGGGTTTTGGTTTAGGCCCATTACAAGGAAAAAATTTATCTTCACTCGAAGTATTAGGAACCGTTGGTGAACCTATCAACGAAGAAGCATGGCACTGGTATGATCAAAATGTAGGCAAGGGTCGCTGTCCTATTGTAGACACTTGGTGGCAAACAGAAACGGGTGGTTGCCTCATTTCAAATTTAGCTGGCATAACGCCTGCAAAGCCAAGCTGGGCAACACTTCCCATGCCAGGTCTTGAAATGGTATTAGTAGATGAAAATGGTAAAGAAGTAATCGCAGAAGGGGACGAGACCATCTCTGGAAACCTATGTATCAAATCGCCGTGGCCATCTATTTTGCGTACTACCTACGGCGATCATGAGCGTTGCAGAACCAACTATTTTGCTACTTACGAGAACATGTATTTTACCGGCGATGGAGCCTTAAAAGATAAGGATGGATTTTTTAGAATTACTGGAAGAGTGGACGACGTTCTCAATGTAAGTGGTCATAGAATTGGAACCGCCGAAATTGAAAACGCCATTAACATGCATGCCGGTGTGGTAGAAAGCGCGGTGGTAGGTTATCCGCATGACGTTAAAGGACAAGGTATCTATGCCTATGTAATATATGGTGGATCGCATGCACAGGACACACATGGTACTGGTGAACTTGTAAGAAAAGATATTTTACAAACCGTTACACGCATTATTGGAGCGATTGCAAAACCAGATAAAATACAATTTGTATCGGGTCTTCCAAAAACAAGAAGCGGTAAAATTATGCGCCGTATACTGCGCAAAATTGCGGAAGGTGAAACAGAAAATTTAGGCGATACAAGTACGCTATTAGACCCGGCTGTTGTAGACGAAATTAAAAACGGAAAATTATAGCATCATTTTTAATGAAGCACCTGACCAGTCAGGAAATAAGTTGCCATTTGTTTTTAGCTGCAAGTGATTTTCTGCCACCGCACTAAACACGGCTCTAAAATCGGTGGTAACAGGCAGGTCTCTATTGTCTTCGAGGTTTTCTTTGGCAAGGCTTCCCATGTTACTATACACTTTTCCGCCGGCAACGTCATTTCCTAAAACAAATAGACAGCTAGCTCTTCCATGATCTGTTCCACCAGTTCCATTTTGCGCCACGGTGCGGCCAAATTCTGTCATGGTCATAAGGGTAACTTCACTTTGACGTTCTCCTAAATCCTGCCAAAACGCGGCAATACTATCTGAAAAATCTTTTAGGTTGCGCGCAAAAATGCCATTTGTGGTACCCTGGTTAAAATGCGTATCCCAACCACCACTTTCTGCAAAACCCACTTCGAGTCCAACATCCATTTTAATAAGTGTTGCGATTTGTTTTAATGAATTGCCCAGTGCCGAGTTTGGATATATGGCGCCATTAGCGGGCTGATAATTTTTAATATTATTAGACTTTAAAATTTTGAGTGCTTCAAAACTTTCTTTGCCTGTTTTATTAAGCAGCTCGTTTGTGGTTTGATCATAGAGCTCTTCAAATGAAGTGGCCGCCTTGCCCGCAGCCATTGGGTTGCCTTTTAATTGGATCGAAAAATCTTGTAAATTATTAATTGCAATGGCATCCACATCGCCATATAAACTACGCGGTAAAGAACTTGTTACACTCACCGCAGAAAACGGCGTAGGCGCATGATTTAGTAAGCCAACTGCTCTATTCAGCCAACCACTAGCGGTGCCTTTTGCAAACGGTGTACCCGACTCCATATAATCCTGTGCATCAAAATGACTTCTGGTCGTATTAGGGCTACCCACCCCATGCACCACTGCTAAATTTTTTGAATTAAAATAGGGAAACAAACTTTTTAGTGAAGGGTGCATAGCGTGACGGTCGTCCAAATTAAATAAGCCACCTTCACCTGCGGTTGGACGCATAAATAAACCTGGCCTTGCAAGTTGTAAAGCAGGGTCTGCGAAGGGCGTTACAGCCATTAGGCCATCCATCGCACCGCGCTGAAAAATACAAACCAAGGTTTTATTTTTTTTATACATCGGAAGCATTTGCGTGCCCGCTGCTGCTTCTGTAATAAAACGGGGAAGCCCACTCATGCCAGTCGCAAATAATGCAAGCGCACCCGATTTCATAAAAGCCCTTCTGTTTGCCATTGTTATTATATTTATTTGCGCTGAAACGCAGGTGAACCAATAATCACACCAACCACCTGTGCCATACTTTTTAATAGCGTATTATTCATTTGCGCCATTGTTTCGTTTTGCATGTCTTGCATACCGCCGGTATCTTTTGTTGCGGATGCAATTTTTTGATCGATATTTTGTGCGCGCACAATAGACATAATGCGCTCCGAATTTTCTTTTTGATCGGTAACCGGTAGTAATAGTTTGGTATATATTTGAAGCGCTTCTTCTACACTTTCAGGTTCATGGTTTTGATTGAGGGCTAATAAATTGGTTTTGAAACCTGGTATTTTTTGCGCAGCAATCGCCATTCCAAAATTCATTCGATTTAATAGTGAACCGGTATTGATCCAGAACGAAGCCCTATCCGGAAAACCGGTTGGCGCCTGATAAAAATAAAATTTTTGACCCATTTTTTCGGACCAGGTAAACACCTGATATGGTGCTGCTACTTCGGTACCCGTTGCGCGTACCGCACTCACGGCAAGTTCAAATGGAGATTTTATTTTTTCTTTTTCTTTGGCCTTGGCCCAAAAATCAGGATGCATCACCATGGACAATAGCACTTCTTTAATATCTCCCTTAGATGCTACAAATGTTTTGGTCATTTCGTTTACTACGGCTGTTGGCGGCTCGTCGGATATAAATTTAGCGGCCATTTTGGTTGCAATAAAACGCGCCGTGGCAGGGTGCGATGCAAGCATAGCAAGCGCTTCCATCCCTTCGTTGTATCCACCATTTACAGGAAAAGTTTTTCCGAGTATTGTTTTTGCATTTTCGTCATGCTTTTCGCCACTATATAAAAAACAATCTTCTACTTGAAGTCCTCTGCGCATAAGTTGATCTGGTGTGGCATTTGAAAATCTTTTCGCAAGTGGCCCTTCTTCATACATGGGTTTAACGCCCCAACCTGTTAACGCGCGCGCTAGTTCTGTTACATCAGATTGTGTGTATCCGCCATTCACGCCAAGGGTATGTAATTCCATCACTTCACGCGCATAGTTTTCATTTAAACCCTGCGATTTTCTTTTTTTAATTTGGGTTGTCATCTGATTTTCCATGGCATCCATTTTTTGCATAGAATCTTCAGAGACAGTTGCCGCTGCAAGCATTTTTTTAGCAGCATTTAAATCGAGTAATCGCTGCGCTGCTTTTAATTGACGTTTCGCATACGCATTGTCATTGCTGATGCTTAATGCATTGTCTAAATAGAGTAGCATAGCCGGGTGCTTAGCAGTTGCAAAAAGGATTGATGAAAAATTATTTAAAACATTGGGCCTAATTGCATCGCGCTCATAGGGCAATACCAGTTGTTGCACCTGATTTTTTGTGAGTGACACATTAAAATGATTGAACCAAAAATCAGTTAAGACTTCTTGTAATTGCGCATCACTATACACCGCTCTAATTACTTTTTGATTGATCAGTTCGCGCTGTAATTCTTGAAGGGGTCTAAACCCATAATCGGTTTGTAATTTTTTGAGGGCTTCTCTATAAGCGGGTCTATCTGTTTTATCTACCGAGTCTTTATCGATATATCCTTTTGCAATGGCAAGCCTTAAAAGTTGTGCAGGCTGCAAATAAGTATTTACAATAGAATCGGTGGACATGGTAAGGGCAGAATAGCTAGAAAGCTTAACACGAACGGTCTCATTGTCTGGAACCGGTTGCAATTGTTCCAAAAACCAGTTTTCGAGTCCTTGCTTTACTACTTCTTCTACCTGGCCTGGCCTTGGACCAAACGTAAAGCGGTTAAGTAGGTGTAAGGCAGCTTCCTGCTCCGTTAAACCCGCCTTTTTATAGGGCATTTTAGGCGCTGGCTGTATAAATGCCATTAAAAACAAAAAGCCAAACACAAATGCATACCCTAAGGCACGCTTATGTGTTTGGCTTGTAAGGTTAATCTTCATATTCTATTAGAGCCGCTAAAACAGTAAAAGTTTAATCACTCTTACTATTTATTTATGCATCCGCTTTTTTAGTGGCCACTTTGTATAAAATAGCGCCCATGGCTGCAAAAAACAATGTACCTATTAAGAAGTATCCATTTTGAGAAACGCTATGCACAATGCCTTCTTCTAAACTAATAGATGCCAAAAACTTTTCACCAGCACTTGTGCCCGTTGCAAAAGCAATAAGCACTCCGGCAACAGCGCCACCGGCAACAAGTCCGGTTGCAAATAAAGAGCCCTTACTTAGGTCTTCGTCTTCGGCACTTGCAGCTGGCTTGTTTGCTTTTTTGTCTTTTGCTTCGACAATACCTCTAATGGCACCACCAATAAAAATAGGTAATGTAGTGGCTAATGGTAAATAAACACCAATCGCAAAGCTTAAAGATTTAATGCCACAAAGCTCCATGGTGATTGCTAAAAACACACCCACCACTACATATTGCCAATCTAAATTTTGAGACAAAATTCCTTTAATTAAAGTAGCCATTAAGGTAGCCTGCGGTGCTGGATATTTATCAGAACCAATCGCGTGCTGAATACCCTGCTGCATCATTTCGGTGGTAGGACGATCTAAAAATTTAACCGTTAATCCAATCACAATCGATGAAACAATCGCTCCAACAAAAAGTGCAATTTGTTGATTGCGTGGTGTAGCCCCAACAATGTACCCACTTTTTAAATCTTGAGATGTAGCACCTGCGTTAGCAGCTGCAATACAAATCATACCACCTACCACAAGTACAAGTGGTTCAAATGCTTGGCCCGTCCAGCCTACACTTAAAAATATTAAACTCGTTCCCATAACAGTAGCAATGGTCATACCACTAATGGGGTTATTAGAAGAACCAATGAGTCCTACAATGCGTGACGATACGGTTACAAAAAGTGCACCAAATAAAATAACGAGCACACCAATTAATAATTTTTGTAAAATGCTTTCACCAGGCACTTGCGGTAATACAGCAATGAGCGCAACAAGTGCTAAACTTCCAAAGCCCACTACTTTTAAACTCAAATCTTTTTCAGTTCTTAAAACCGCTGCTGCACTTGGGTCTTTACTAGATTGTAAAGAAGCAAAACTTCCTTTGATAGATTTAACAATCGTAGGAATGGTTTTTAATAAAGTAATGATACCACCCGCCGTTACAGCGCCAGCGCCTACTTGTCTGATATAGGCATAATAAATGGCTGCCGAATAATCATTAAACTGATGCGTTACCGGGTCCCATCCACCTTTACCACCTGGTTTTGCAAGATCCATCAAGTAGCCAAGTTTTACAAGTTGTGCCGCAATCACATCGGCAGGGACAAGGGTTGATAATAGCGGAATAAATACCATCCAACTAAGTACACTACCCGCAACGAGTACGCCTGCTATTTTTGGACCAATGATATAACCCACACCCATATATTCTGGTGTGATTTCACCACTTACTTTGGCTGAAGGAAAAAACTTATTGATTTGCTTTGTTGCATAATACGGTGTTTCTGCAATTACATGGAATACCTTTTGCAAAATAGCATATGCAAATGCAACACCTAGTCCCCAAAAAGCTGTTTTTGCAAAATCGCCCCCTTTTTCACCGGCTTTTAAAACGTCGCCGCAAGCCGTTCCTTCGGGGTAAGGCAGGTTTTCATGTTCATTTACAATAAGCGCCTTACGAAGTGGAATCATTAGGAGTGTACCTAGGAGTCCACCAATAATAGCAAGTATTAAAATGGTGAGGTAATTAAAATATTCGGCGCTATCTGGTGATGATAAAAACAAAAATCCAGGTAAGGTAAATGCAACACCCGCAGCAATACTTTCACCTGCAGATCCTGTGGTTTGAATGATATTATTTTCTAGTATCGTTGTTTTTAAAAACTTGCGTCCAAGCGTGATGGCTATTACTGCAATAGGAATAGAAGCTGATACGGTAAGCCCTGCTTTAAGTGCCAAATAAACAGTGGCAGCGCCAAAAATAACACCAAATAAACTACCTACTAAAATAGATTTAACGGTTAGTTCTTTTACATTTTCTTCAGGTGCAATAAAGGGTTTAAAAACTTTTTTTTGCTCAGACATATAGTTGGTTTTTTAAAAAAATTAAAATTGATTTTGATAGATTACTAGTCCATCATGGTTTTTAATTTGCGCGCAAGTAAAAATAAAATAGTTGCAGCAGCGCCTGCCATAATTACAAATAAAATAAAGAAGTCATACAAATTGGTAATGGCGTAACCCGCAAAGTAAGTTGTTTTTCCATCTGGATATAAACTACTTAATACACCTGCAAATTTATTAGCAAAAGCATTGGCTGTAAACCATACTGCCATTAATAAAGAAGCAAACTTAACGGGTGCTAATTTATTAAACAATGAGAGGCCAATAGGGGACAAACACAATTCGCCAAAAGTGTGCATCATATACATACCAATGAGCCAAATCATACTCACTTTAATACCAGTTCCCACTCCTTTTACGCCAGTAGCAATCCATAAATAACCCAGCGCTAATAACATGAGACCCATGGCCATTTTAAATGGCGATGAAGGCTCACGATTTGCTTTACCTAATTTAATCCAAATCCAGGCCACCAATGGAGCAAGGGTCACAACAAAAATTGAATTTAATGACTGAAAAAAACTTGCTGGCACCACATAAAACCCTAGGTCACGCTGCGTATTTTCGGATGCAAAAAATGTAAGTGATGCCCCGGCTTGTTCAAAGGCGCTCCAGAAAAAGATAACAAAAAAAGATACCGTAAATAACACCGCCACTTTTTTCTTTTCAAGCGCATCCAATGATGCATCGGAAAATATGATAAAGGCAATTAAAAGGATACATGCAATTAATAACCAGAATAAATAACTCACCACATTGATATCAATATACACAAGTGCGATAGTCAATAAAGAAAGTAAAAATAGAAATCCAACCATTACTGGAATTTTCAAAAAGAATTTTGGTGCATCTTTTGGAGCATCGCCAATAGAGGCGCCATCAGCATCTACTAAATACTTTTTTTGAAAAATAATTTGTGTGATGACACTCAATAACATTGCGATTCCTCCGGCTAAAAAAGCCCACTTAAAATCTCCATTGTTACCTGTTTCACCAAAAAAACCACATACAATTGGACCTAATGCGCCGCCCGTATTGATACCCATGTAAAAGATCGTGTAGGCTGCATCTATTTTTGAATCCCCTTTCTTGTATAATTGGCCCACCATACTCGAAATATTGGGTTTAAAAAAACCATTTCCCGCAATCATACATCCTAAGCCTGTATAAAAAAGTGGCATCGCTAATGCCGCATTATCATAATAGTGGCCGCAAAAGAACAAAATAAATTCTCCAATGGCCATCACCAATGCCCCTGCAATGATAGAGCGTTTGTTTCCCCAGTATTTATCGGCAATATATCCACCCACAAGTGGCGTCAAATAAACCAGCCCAGTATAACTTCCGAAAACCTGCGAAGCAGCATCCTGATTAAACGCCATGGCTTTTACCAAAAAAAGCACCAATATGGCACGCATCCCATAATAATTAAAACGCTCCCACATTTCGGTGGCAAAAAGTACATACAATCCTTTGGGATGACCTTTTTGAGAAAAAGTTTGATTCATAAACAGCAGGTTATCGTTGTAAACTATTGATTTTCTGGTGCTGTAAAATAGCAATAAAATCTTTACTGCGAAACACCCGCATAAATGAGCGGCGAAAATGATACTTTTGCCTACCCATTTATACCTATTACTATGAATATTTTACTACTTGGTGCTGGCGGAAGAGAACATGCGCTTGCTTGGAAAATGTCACAAAGTCATCATTGTAACGAACTATATATTGCACCCGGAAACCCAGGTACAGCAGGCATTGGAACCAATATAGACCTATCCGTTACAGATTTCGAAGGCATTAAAGCCGCATGTATCACGCACCAAATAGGACTCGTAGTAGTAGGACCGGAGGAACCTCTTGTAAAAGGTATTTATGATTTTTTTGAAGCAGATCCTGCACTTAGGGAAATTATTGTGGTGGGACCTTCTGCAAAAGCAGCCCAATTAGAAGGTAGCAAGGCATTTAGCAAGAAATTTATGCAGCGCCATCAAATTCCTACCGCCGCCTACGCCGAATTTACCCTAGAAAATATAGAAGAAGGCAAAACATACATTGCTGCACACAGCCTTCCCGTTGTTTTAAAAGCCGACGGTTTAGCCGCTGGAAAGGGCGTTGTTATTGCAACCACACACCAAGAAGCACTTGAAACATTTGATGAAATGCTGGTAAACAAGCAGTTTGGGGAAGCCAGCAGCCGTGTAGTCATTGAACAGTTTTTATCCGGAATAGAAGTGAGTGTTTTTGCACTTACCAACGGTATGGACTACCAAATTATTGGTCACGCCAAAGACTACAAACGAATAGGAGAAGGCGATACAGGCCTTAACACCGGCGGGATGGGCTGCGTGAGCCCTGTTCCATTTATGGACGATGTTTTTATGCAAAAAGTAGAAGAGCGCATTGTAAAACCTACCATTAACGGTCTTGCCCAGGAAGAACTTTGCTACCATGGCTTTGTATTTTTTGGCCTCATGAACGTAGAAGGAGAACCTTATGTGATCGAATACAACTGCCGCATGGGTGATCCAGAAACAGAAGTGGTGATGCCGCGCTTACAAACTGACTTAGTGGCCCTTTTTGCAGCCATGGATAATGGCACTTTAATTGACGCCAATATTAGTTACGACACTAGAAGCTGCGCCACCATTATGGCTGTTAGTGGCGGCTACCCAGGTATCTATCAAAAAAACAAGGTCATTACAGGACTTGATACTGTTAACGATACGCCAAACACCCTTGTATTTCAAGCCGGAACCGCAGTAGGCCAAAACGCCGTTGTTACAAGTGGGGGAAGGGTTTTAGCCGTTACCGCCTACGGCGAAAATATTAGCGAAGCGGTAATCACTGCCACCCAGCGTCTTCAAAAAATTGAATTCGAAGGCATGAATTTTAGACGCGATATCGGGTACGAATTTGAAAAAAAATAAGCCGATAAAATTCGTAAGAATAGACTTTGTTATTTCCATTTATTTCAAGCACCTTTGTAGTAATACATTTACTCAAGCTTTACGCATTATACCATGGGATTATTTAACTTTTTTACACAAGAAATTGCAATGGATTTGGGGACTGCAAATACCCTCATTATTCATAACGATGAAGTAGTCGTTAACGAACCTTCTATTGTTGCATTAAACCGTAATAATTTAAAAGAAGTTTTGGCAGTTGGTAAAAAGGCGCTCATGATGCACGAAAAAACGCATGAGAGCATTCGAACCATTCGTCCATTAAAAGATGGTGTAATTGCAGATTTTAACGCCGCGGAATTAATGATTCGGGAGATGATGAAAATGATCTATCCTAAAAAACCATTATTCCCTCCAAGCTGGCGTATGGTCATTTGTATTCCTTCTTCAATCACAGAAGTTGAAAAACGTGCGGTAAGAGATTCGGCAGAACAAGCTGGCGCTAAAGAAGTTTATATGATTCACGAACCTATGGCAGCAGCACTAGGTATTGGTATAGATGTTGAAGAACCCGTTGGAAATATGATCATTGATATTGGTGGTGGTACCACTGGTATTACTGTTATTGCACTTGCCGGTATTGTGTGTGACCAAAGTATTCGTGTAGCAGGTGATGAATTTACAGCAGACATTATGGAGGCACTTCGCCGTTATCATAGTTTATTAATTGGAGAGCGTACCGCAGAGCAAATTAAAATTAATGTGGGTGCTGCCATGAAAGATTTAGACAATCCACCAGACGATTTACCAGTGAATGGTAGAGACCTTGTAACAGGTATCCCTAAACAAATTATGGTGAGTTACCAAGAGATTGCAGAAGCACTTGATAAGAGTATTTTTAAAATTGAAGAAGCAATCTTAAAAGCCCTAGAAACCACGCCACCAGAGCTTGCTGCGGATATTTACCGCCGTGGTTTGTACCTCACAGGTGGGGGTGCTTTACTACGTGGACTCGATAAAAGATTAAGTGCAAAAATTAAATTACCTGTTCACGTTGCGGAAGATCCACTTAAGAGTGTTGTGCGTGGTACGGGCTTAGCACTTAAAAATTATCAGCGTTTTCCGTTCATCATGCGCTAATAATTTACCTTGAAAAATATTTTTGATTTTATTCGGAGGCATTTTACTTTACTAAGCTTTTTGCTATTGCAAATAGCTTCGATTTATATGCTTACAAAAGCAAGCACTTCGCATCAAAGTTTTTTTTCTGCAAAAATGAGCGATGCAACTTCAAAAATTAATGAGCGCTATTATAATATGCGTGGCTACTTTTTTTTAAGAGAAACCAACCAACAATTAGCACAAGAAAATGCGCGGCTTTTAAATTTACTAGGTTCCAATATATCGGCACCTGATTCAACGGTTCAAATAGTCACCGACTCGGTTTACAAAGACTCCCTCAATAAATTTAGAAAATACAACTGGCTTCCTGCTAAAGTGATTGGCAACACTGTTTCGTTACAAACCAATTTTTTAACACTTGAACGTGGCCGTTTACAAGGTGTGAAAAAAGGAATGGCCGCGGTAAGTCCGGAAGGAATTGTTGGGGTTGTAGTGGACGTGTCAGACAATACGAGTAAAGTGATGAGTCTACTTCACCGCAACAGTAGGGTTAGTGCCATGCTTAAAAAAGACAATAACGCAGGTAGCATCGAATGGGATGGCGCCAGCCCTTATTACCTGCTTTTACGCAACGTTTCTAAAGGAGCAAAAGTGATAAAAGGCGATACCGTTGTAACCAGCACTTACTCAGCAAATTTCCCGCCTTATCAAATTGTAGGTCGTGTAGCTGAAATAGACGCCGACCCTTCTAGTAATTTTTATACCCTTAAAATTAAGACAGCCGTCAATTTCTTTACGGTTCAGTTTGTATACCTTGTAGAAAATCTACGTTACCAAGAGCAATTTGATCTAGAAAACAACAATTCAAAGACACGTGAATAGCTTACTTAAAAATATCATTCGGTTTGTGCTGTTCTTGCTACTTCAAATTGTGGTACTCAACGAAGTGCCGCCTGTGCACCGCTTTATTATACCCTACCTGTACTTCTTATACATACTTTGGTTGCCGTTTTCCATCAACCGGTTTTCGCTCCTCATTGTTGCTTTTTTGTTTGGACTTTCATTAGACTACTTTACGGGTACCACTGGCTTACACGCCGCTCCCTGTGTACTTATCGCATATATTAGACCATATTTACTCAACCTACTATTACCACAAGAAACCATCGAACAAAGCTACGCCGAGCCAGGTGTAAACAGTATGGGATGGGCACCTTACGCGGTTTATGTAGGACTCCTCACTTTTGTCCATCACTTTTACTTAGTACTCATCGAATGGCTTCAATTTGGAGACTTTGTATACTTTTTAGGCAAAGTCATTGGCACTACCCTTGTAAGCTTTATGATGATCGTACTTTCTGAACTTCTTTTCTTACGAAAAGGCAAGTACAGAACCAATGCATCCTAGTTTTACTGTCCACAAGTATGCATAAGTTTTTTTTGACAAAATGATGTATTGTTGGCTTTGTTGCATCAAATTTGTAATAGATTTTCGTTGAATTATTTTTTCCAAGCCACTATGTCTGCCTTTAACCAAAACCGAAGTAGAATTGTACAACTTATTTTTATAGGTGCTTTTGTTTTAATTACCCTTCAGCTCATTAACCTTCAGGTATTTTCGACGAAATATAAAATGGCTGCGGATAACAATGCCTTTTACCGAAAAGTGATTTACCCAGACAGAGGTATCATTTTTGATAGAAAAAAAAGAGCGATCCTCGAAAACACCATTAGTTACGATTTAGTAGTGATACCCGCAGAATCAAAAGGTACAGACACCCTTGCACTTTGTGCCTTATTAAATATAGATACCGCTACTTATAAAAAAAGGATGCGCGATTTGATATTTAAAAATGGTGCCGTAAAACCAAGTGTATTTGAACCCTTACTTACCACCGAAAATTTTGCACGCCTCAACGAAAATATGTACCGCTTTCCGGGCTTTACGCTCAGTGAAAGATCAGTGCGTTCTTATCCATACGATTGCGGCGCTGCGGTGCTTGGTTATACCGCAGAAGTAGACACTGGTTTTTTACGTAGGCACAAAGATGAAGGATATGAAATGGGCGACTACTTTGGTACCACAGGACTTGAAAATAGTTACGAAAAAATACTGATGGGTCAACGCGGTATCAAGCGTTTTATCAGAGACAATAAAGGAAGAATACAAGGGCCATGGGAAAAAGGAGAATTTGATACAGCTGCCATTGCTGGAAAAAATTTATACTCTAGTATCGATGTAGAACTCCAAAAACTTGGAGAAAAACTCATGGAAAATAAAGTAGGTAGTATTGTTGCGATAGATCCAAAAACAGGCGGTATTTTATGTATGGTAAGTGCTCCTACCTATAACCCCAACTACCTAACCGGCAACCAAAGAAAAAAGCACTTGGTTGACATGATGTACTTTGATCCTAGAAAACCACTACTTAACAGAACCGTTAGTACCACTTACTCTCCGGGCTCAACCTTTAAAACACTCGTAGGTATTATTGGCATGGCCGAAGGCGTTATAGACGATCAAATGACGGTTACATGCGGCGGAAGTTACTTAGGTTGTGGCAGAAGAATGGGTTGTCATGCTGCTGGTACCTTTACATTAAAACCAGCCATTTCAAAATCATGCAATAGTTATTTTGCAGTCGCTTTTCGTAGAATATTAGACAATGTAAAGGTTAATAATAGAGATATCACACTCGGTCTCTTTAATGAATACGCCTACTCATTTGGGCTTGGGAAAAAATTAGGCGTCGATCTTCCATCCGAAAGAATGGGCAACATTCCTACTTCGAAATACTACCAGAAAATATTTGGAAAAAACTGGCAGGCATGTAATATTATTTCTAACTCTATTGGACAAGGAGAAATTACAACTACCCTAACGCAACTAGCCAATGTTATGGCCATCATTGCCAACAAAGGCTGGTACTATTTACCTCACTTAATTGACTCTGTCGAAGGTGGAGACGATTATGAAATGCTTGCCCGCTTTAAAGTAAAACAGAGAACTAAAAATATTGCTGAAAGTATTTTTGAAGAAGTACATGAAGGCATGCAAGGCACCATGGAATTTGGCACAGGTGCTTATGCAAAAGTTCCGGGCATCAATGTATGTGGTAAAACCGGAACCGTAGAAAATGCATATAGAGGCGAGTCTTTAAAGGACCATGCGTTTTTTGGTGCTTTTGCGCCTCGTGAAAATCCGCGCATTGCCATTGCCGTAATGTGCGAAAATGCAGGCTATGGTGCTACATCTGCGGCACCTATTGCCAGCTTACTCATTGAAAAATATTTAAGAGACTCCATTGCAGGACCGGAGCGGAAAGCTAAAATTGAGCAGCTATCCAATATGAATTTAATACCGCCTCAAATGAAGCGCTTAATGAAACCGGAACCGAATACAATCAAAAAAGAGAACATCAAAAAAGCAATTGCCAAAAATTAGCCAGGTACAAAATGAACAGACGAAATAACAATTTAGCTGCAGAAGGTATTGATTACACGGTCATTTGGCTCTATGGTATTTTAGTGTCTATTGGTGTATTATGCATTTTTATGGTAGAATACAAAGCGGGGTCTAATTGGCTTTCTACTTTTTTGGGCGGAAAAACCAACTATAGCAAGCAACTTATATTTGGAGGGGTATGCGCACTTGTCGCCACATTTATATTGCTAACTGATAGCAAAATATTTACTGCTTTTGCAAATCTCTCTTACCTACTTGGCATCTTACTGATGTTAGCCACATTTGTGCTAGGAAAAAATATCAATGGTTCTAAATCTTGGATTCCGCTTGTTGGAGGATTTAATTTACAGCCTGCCGAACTTTGTAAAATATTTACATCACTTGCCATTGCAAAATTTATTTCCCGTCAAGAAGTTGATTTCTCCAATCTAAAATCGCAATTGATTGCAGGCGTGATTGCATTAACGCCAGCGGCACTTTCTATTTTGCAGCACGAACTTGGACTCGCACTTGTATACCTCAGTTTATTAATTGCCATGTTCCGTGAAGGACTTCCGGCACAATTTTTAATTATTGGATCTTGCTTTGGTATACTGGCGCTCGCAACACTCATTGTAGAAAGAGATGCACTCACTATTACCCTTACCATTTTAGCAGGTCTTATTATTTTTTTAGCATACAGACAGGTTAGAAAAAAACAAAGGCTCATTACTATTACGGCTATTTTATCTATTTGGATTTTATGTGTGGGCGTTCAACGTTATGTGGTACCCTATATCTTTAATAACGTACTTGAATGTTACCAAAGCACGAGAATTTATAGCATGGTGGGTAAAGATTATGATTGCAGCTTAAATCAAAAATCGAACGAAAAAGTTACAGGAAAAGCAGCTCGTAAGCCCGATGATTACAATGTAAGACAAAGTAAAATTGCGATTGGATCAGGTGGCTTTTTTGGAAGAGGCTTTTTAAAGGGGACGCAAACAAGAGGAAAGTATGTGCCCGAACAAGACACCGATTTTATTTTCACTTCCCTCGGAGAAGCCTTTGGCTTTGTGGGTTGTGCTGTTTTTTTAGGACTCTATTTATATTTCTTATTTCGAATTGTCAGAATCGCGGAAAGACAACGCAGTGCTTTTAGCAGGGTATATGCCTACTGTGTTGCGAGTATTTTGTTTTTTCATATCGCGGTAAACGTAAGTATGACCATTGGTCTTTTTCCAATTGTGGGCATTACACTCCCACTCATTAGTTATGGCGGATCTTCGCTACTCACTTTTACCGTATTAATTTTTATCATGCTCAGACTAGACGCCGATAGACAAATGGTGCTGCGTTAGTCCAATACTATATTTCATGCAAATCTTACCATTATCCGAAGGCAGCTTTACCATTGATAAATCCAAAGTATTCGTACCATTTGATACAAGTACCGAAGTTCTTCAAAGTAGACCTGCTGGAAGTATATTAGTAGAAATTCAAACCTTTGTTGTAGTAACCAGTAATGATGTTATTTTAATTGACACGGGACTCGGGTATGCAGGTACGAATGGGGAATTACAGATTCATGAAAACTTAGAAAAAGCAGGAATTAAACCCGCTTCTATTACCAAAGTACTCATGAGCCATTTGCACAAAGACCATGCAGGTGGAGTCACATTTAGTAATATTGACAACTCGGCCCGTTATATTAGTTTCCCCTACGCTACTTATTATATACAAAAAAGAGAATTTGACTATGCAACTGGCGTAGGTTCTGCTTCTTATATTCCAGAAGATATACTAGCACTTGAAGAATTTAGCAAAGTCGTATGGCTTGATAGCGACGAAGGGGAAATAGAAGGAGGAATTAGATTTCAAGTTACGGGTGCGCACTCCAAATTTCATCAAGTGTTTTGGATTACCGAAAACAACGAAACCGTATTTTTTGGAGGAGATGATGCACCACAACTACAACAAATGAAAAGCAAGTTTGTGGCCAAATACGATTATGATGGCAAAAAATGCATGGAGCTTAGGCAAGCTTGGCTAGAAAAAGCAAAACAAGAAGGTTGGACCTTCTTGTTTTACCATGATATTAAAACGCCTATTTGGGCTGCCCATTAAATGGTTGGTTCTTGACCTGGAGGTGGTGGAGGCGCTCCATTTCCTTTCTTTTTTGACCCAGGCTTACCGCCTTTTCTATTTTCTAGCTCCTCTCTTAACATACCCATAAATGCACGGTCTGCACCCATCGCTTTATTTACACGTTCATCAGAACCTAATGCTTTTTTAAAGTCGTTTTTGTATTTTTTACGAATGTTTAAAGCAGCTTCTTCAAAAGCGAGTATGTCTTCTTTTTTCTCTTGCCTTGCTTTTTTCAATTCTTCAAAGCAAGCATTGTAGGCAGGCCAAAACTTTTGTGCCTCGTCAATAGTTAAATTTAAATGCTTGGACATAAAAGCAACTTTTAGTGCTTCTATATTTTCTCTGCTAGGCCTAGAACCTTTGCCTCGGGGTCCCATCGGTCTTTCTGGTGGCTGTGCCATAGTGATGCCCACAACAAGAAAAGAAAGAAGGAATGATAAAATGATCTTTTTCATAATTGGTATTTTAATTTTTTAATTAATTGCTTGACTCGATATATTCTAAGAGTTCCTCATCAGAACTTTGTTCAATGAATGAGGTGCTGGTTTCCAAATCATATTCCGGAACAGAAATATCAGGTGTTGAAATTAAATTTTCATGCACGTCCATATATGATAAAAGTGTAGAGTCACTAATTGTTTGTAATATCTCTGTTTGATCTACATTCATATATGCGGCATAATCAATTTTTTGAGACTTGTTATTAAACACAAATGCGCCAACCGCTACAACACCTATAAACACAGCTGCTACAGCCCATTTTGCAAAATGATATATTGGTGTTTTTTGTTTTGCTGCAGGCTTTTGATACACATTTGTTTTAGGAATGGTATTTAATAAGGGTGCAACGCTTTCTAACTCTGTGTACACCGCTTCTTTTTCGATACTTGCTCTAACAATACCATGCAGCTCGTCAAAATATTGAGCAGGAACTTGATAAGGCATGGTAGCACGCATAGTTTGCCAAAATGAACTTATGGTTACTAATTCGCTTTGTATGTCAGTGTTTTTGTGCATCGGTAAATAATAGACCTTAGATCTACAAAAGGGTTTAATTGTTTTTAATAAATTCTTCAATTTTTTTGGCAGCAATATGATAACTCGCTTTCAAAGCGCCCTCAGATGTTTCTAATAATTCACTCATTTGATGGTATGGCATTTCATCGTAGTAGCGCAAATTAAATACCAGTTGTTGTTTTTCTGGAAGGCTTTTAATCGCTAACTGCAATTTCCAAATGAGTTGATTTTCATTAAAGTTTGTATCTGCTTTTATTTTATCCTGAAATCCACCATCTCCCTGATCCAATGAAACAGTGGCTCTCTTTTTTTGTTTTTCAATAAAAGTGAGGGTTTCATTGGTAGCAATGCGGTACATCCAAGTAAACAATTGACTATCTGCTCTAAAACTATCTAGTCCATTCCAGATTTTTATAAGTGCCTGTTGTAATACATCATTGGTGTCTTCATGGTCTACAAGCATCCGCCTAATATGCCAATACAGCTTCTCTTGGTATTTTTTTACAATACCCGTATAGCCCTTTTCTTTGGTAGAAGGGTTTTGAAACTGAGCCAGCAAACTTGTATCATCTAGGTGCAATGCCATAGTATAAAGGTAAATAGTTGGACTGCCAGAATAGACAAAAGTTTAATGCCCCCCTATTTATCGTCTTTCCAGCGCCATAAATGTAAACAAGCATAAGTCCGGTAAGGGCTCCACACTTTTGATCTTTCTAGCATATCAATTTTTAGCTGCTTTTTGTTGGTAGAATCTAAATGATACAGCTTTGTCATAGCCTGCTGAATGCCCAAATCGTCTACTGCAAAAACATCTTCCCTGCCAAGTGAAAACATCAAAAGCATTTCTACTGTCCATTTGCCAACGCCTTTTATTTGAGTAAGAAGTTCAATAATGGCTTCATTGGAAAGTTCTTGTATTTTTTTATCAGTTATTTTATGTTCGAGGCAAAAATTTGCCACTGCGTAGATGTATTTAATTTTCGCATAGCTAATACCAATGCCTCTTAGGGTCTCTTCTGGCGTATCCAATACTTTTTGAATGGTAGGCTTTTTAGCCGGGTACAAGGCTACAAAACGCTCAAATATAATGGCTGCCACTTTGGTACTTAATTGCTGGCTAATGATACTCCCCATTAGCTTTAATGGAATGTTTTTTTGTAATGAAAGCGTATGGCTATCCTTTTTGAGAATGCTTGCTAAAACCTTGTCCTTTGCTAAGTGTTTTTTATAGCTCATAGTAGCAAGTTACAACCCCTAAATTATCTTACAAAACCAATAAGAAGTAGTAGCTTAGTGTAAAATTTAAAGCACCATGCTTCCCCGCTTTTTTTCCCTGTTTTTACTTGCCTCTATTTTTTCAAGTCAAACATTTGGACAAACTAAAACAGCCGCAAATCTATCAGATGAAACTGCCATCAGAGCATTACTTGCAGCGCAAACCAAGGCATGGAATAACGGCGATTTAGTAAACTTCATGGAAGGCTATGTACCTTCCGACTCCTTACTCTTTGTTGGCAAGTCCGGTCCTACGTATGGATTTACTAATACACTCAACAATTATAAAAAAGGCTACCCTGATACGGCAGCAATGGGCAAGCTTACTTTTACCTTGCTTTCTTTATCACCCATCGAAAAAAAGCATTACCGCGTTTTAGGAAAATGGGAATTGAAAAGAAGCAAAGGCGATGTAAGTGGCTATTTTACATTACTCTTTGAAAAAATAAAAGGCAAATGGTTTGTGATACAAGACCATAGCAGTTAAATAAAAAATTAAAAATTACAACATGGCAATTATTATTATTGGTATTATCATCCTTGTAGCAGGTATGTTAATCCTAAAACAAAAAGAAGAATTCAATAAACTAGGTAAAGGCATTAGAGCTTTTGGTATTGTCCTCATCATTATTGGCGCTTTCAATGCTTGTGTCAAACAAATTGATGCTGGGCAAATTGGGGTTACAAGTTTATTTGGTAAAGTATCCAATGAAGTACTTACGAGTGGATTAAGTTTTGTTAACCCGCTGGTAGATGTGTACAATGTAGATATTAAAACACTGAACTATACCATGAGTGGTGTTCATAACGAAGGTGAAAAAGAAGGAGACGATGCCATTCGTGTACTTACCGCCGATGGTCTAGAAGTAACCATTGACTTAACGGTTTTATACCGTGTAGTTGGCACAGAAGCGCCAAGGTTAATTAAAGAAACAGGCCTCGATTACAAAGACAAAATTGTAAGGCCGCTTACCAGAACAAAAATTAGGGATAACGCTGTATACTTTACTGCCATTGACTTATACTCTACCAAGAGAGATCAATTTCAGAATAGAATATTTAGCAGTATCGAAGCAGATTTTAAAAAAAGAGGCTTGATTTTAGAGCAATTACTGCTAAGAAATATCACACTTCCTAACAACGTTAAAACTTCTATTGAAGAAAAAATTAAAGCAGAACAAGACGCGCAAAAAATGGAATTTGTACTGCAAAAAGAAAAGCAAGAAGCAGAGCGTAAGCGTGTAGAAGCGCAAGGTATTGCAGACTACCAACGCATTATTAGCACTGGATTAAACGATAAGCAATTACAATACGAGCAAATACAAATGATGAAAGGACTTATCACTTCTCCTAATTCAAAAGTAATTGTAATGGGCAAAGGAAATACACCCGTAATTTTAGATAGCAAGGACAAATAATTATTCTTCGTTGTAATCGATAGGGTCTTTCCACTTATTGTATAGATACCAAAATAGTAGTCCTGTACTCAACAAAAGCCAGGTGTAAAAAATAACATTGGTAGTGGTAAAATTACTTTCCCAATAAGCGGCGCCATACATAATGCCCGCGCATGAGTTAACCGCCATCCATAACAAAAACATGGAAATGGTATTGACAATGCGGATTAAATATTTACGTATACCTGGTTCCATAGTATTAATCTAAACTTTGATTATTGGCAGCTGCCATTTTTAAGAGCCTGTCAAATTGCGCAGGGGTTAAGTCATTGTAAAAGAAATTGATAGGATCAATAGGAATGCCCGATTTATGTACTTCGTAATGCAGGTGCGGACCCGTGCTTTTTCCTGAATTACCTACATAACCAATCACTTCGCCTCTTTTCACACGCTGTCCTACCTTAGCTTTTACGCGCACCATATGACCGTAAATTGTTTTATACCCGTAGCCGTGATTTACAATTACATGGATACCAAAGCCACTGGTGGTGAAACCTGATGTGGTTACTACGCCATCTGCAGTAGCATAAATAGGCGTTCCAATAGGTGCTGCAAAATCGAGTCCTTCATGCGCTTTTCTAGTTTTATAAATGGGGTCAATTCTATAACCAAACCCAGAAGCTATTCGGGATAATTTTTTATTGCTAATGGGCTGAATGGCCGGAATGGCAGCTAGTAGTTTTGCCTTATTTTTTACCATGCCAATGAGCTCATTAAAGGACTTGTTTTGGTATTCCATCCTCAGCGCTAGGCTATTGAGTTGATCAATTACGGTGTGCACTAAATCGGTGGAACCCATACGCTGCACGAGTTGTACCTCTTTTTTTTGTTCCATATCCTTGATACGGGCACTATCTGCAACCGGGTCGGCTTCAAAAATAGAGCGGTACACGGTATTGTCTCTATTGGTGATTTCACCCATCTTTAATTCAAGCTGTTTGAGGCGCTCTTCAATAACCGAGTACCCCTCCCTAAGATCTTCATTTTGCTGTCTTAGCATCTTTTCTTTTGGAGAGTCGATGTACTGAAAGGCAATGGCAAAAATGATGATTCCGGTAACAATGGAAGCCGCTATAAATCCAAACACCTGAAGGAGCCGAACCCGCAGGGGCGTCTCTAGCTTTTCGAACCTGAGGGTATGGGTATTATAGTAATATTTTATTTTGCGCATAGGGTCGTTGGTATCAATAGCTATAGGCTCAATTCCTTACCTTTGAGGCTATTAAAATATAGAACAAAGATAGCCTGCTATCTAGTAAAATTAGCATATTAAAATTTGACCCCATTTATGATGACGAGTGCCGAGATAAGAAAAGAATTTCTAGCCTTTTTTGCTTCGAAAAAACACCATATTGTTCCTTCTGCCCCTATTGTAGTAAAGAATGACCCTACCCTTCTATTTTCCAACGCTGGTATGAACCAGTTTAAAGACTATTTTTTAGGAAATATAAAACCTGAATACAAACGTATTGTAGATACCCAAAAATGTTTGCGCGTAAGTGGTAAACACAATGACCTCGAAGAA
>CAJBRT010000003.1 GCA_903958045.1 uncultured Bacteroidota bacterium
AGTTTGGATGCGATTTTTTTTATTTTTTATAGGATGCCGCATCAAAATTAAAGGCGCCCATCATTTTGTAAAAGGTGAAAACTATGTGGTGGTTTGTAACCACAACTCTTTAATGGATGTTCCAGTGAGTACTCCCTTTATGCCAAGAGCCAATAAAACCATTGCGAAAGTTAGTTTTTCAAAAGTACCCATTTTTGGATGGGTGTATAAATTTGGAAGTGTTTTAGTTGACCGCAGAAGTGACCAAAGCAGAAGACAAAGTTACGAAGAGATGAAAAGTATTTTAGCCGTAGGCCTAGACATGCTAATTTATCCAGAAGGCACGCGCAATAGAACCGGTGACCCTCTCAAAAGTTTTTATGATGGTGCCTTCAGACTCGCTGTGGATACCCAAAAAAGGATCTTACCTACTATCCTATTTAATTCAAAAAATATACTACCCCCTAGCCCAAGCTTTTGTTTAATGCCCGGAAAAATTGAAATGCATTTTTTACAGCCCGTATCCGTTGAAGGAAAAACAAGTAAGGAAGTAAAACAAGAAGTGTTTGAACTAATGTGGAATTATTACGACAAAAACCAAGCCTTATTAGAAGGTAGAATTTGAGAATACCCTACTTCTATTTATTTTTAAATCTCTTAAGATTCCAGATTTAGGATTCACCGTAATATTAAAGGATCTGAAAATACCAACTGGCATTACGTTAATGGACATTTGCCAGCAGTGCATTTCTCTAGAAATAAACATACTAAATTGTTGGAGCCCTCCCATTGATACATCGTAGTAACCGCTGCCACCTACTTTCCATTTTTCACTCAAACTAAAATCGCCATTAAAGTTTAAACTTGAAAAAGTTCTTGTTTCAAATCCACTATAATCGGGCTTGATTTGTTTACTAAACGATAACGAATAAGAGAAAGACAATGTCCAAGGAATATTAAAATCTGTAAACTCGGCAGGATTGGATTTTGCAAATTGCAATTGACGTTGTTGCTCGTCCGGCGTTAAAAAAGGATCGATTGGAATCTCTCTATCTTTTTCTGTTTTACCATCTTTTGACTTACTTGAAAATGAAGTAGAGATGGCAATACTGCCACTCGTAATACGTCCAAATCTTAATGCCTTAGGATCAAACGCATAGGTTTTTAAACGGTAACCCTTGCTATCAACATCGTACGGATCGAGTGTAGCACTTGCATTGATATTTACTTTTTCAAATAGTGTACTACGCGCATATAAATTAAAGTTTCCAAGTTTAAAACTATCAGCAAGCATGTTATAGGATGATGAAAAACCAAAACCTTCTATCAGTTTTACTTTTTTGTCTTTAGCCGTAGAGTCGGACTTGTCACGCACTTTCATTTCCAATAAATTATCTACGCCAAACCCAATACCCCCAAATCTACCTTCCGAAAAGGAACCAATAATTCCGCCTTCATATTGTGAAAAACGGTAGGTACGACCTGTGGTATCAATTTGAGTTGTGTAATGATATGCAGCCGCCATATCGGGCTGATAGTTCATAGAAATTGTAGGTCTAATTTCGTGACGTATCCCTTTAATATTGCTGTTTTTACCAAAGGTGTAGGTACCAAAAATTCGGGTAGCAGCACTGATACCAAAACTCATTTGACGCGCGGTATTAAGCCCTCTATATTTAACGGTATCTACTTTTTTATTCACTGAATTCCAGCTTCTAATGAACCGTTGTCCATACCAGCGCTCTTCGTAAGAGATACTAGGGCTAATGGTTACAGGCCCAAGTGCCGGTAGCGACATCGATATGGGAATGTTATGAACGGCGCCCCACTGCGCGGTATCTAGTAGTCTTTTAAAATTAAATGCGGTATCGTAAAATGACAATTGATTTTGAACATTACCACTGTACCCTATACCAATTTTTTCGTACCATTTGCCCGCACCAATTTGTTCTTTGGATTGAAACGGATATAAGGTTACCACGTTAAAGTTGACCGTTGGAAGCTGTAAATTAACGAGTCGTAAATTATTATTTTGATTGTGGTTGGCGTTCACCGATAAATTGTATTTCCCTCTCCAATCTTTCGAATAACTTATAGAGGAACTTAATTGGTTCTGAAAGTTTTGCATGGGATTGTTGAGTAGCAATCTATTAAATCTAGAACTACCAAAATTGACGTTGGCAGAAAAACTAGTACCAGGCCTTGCTCTATTGTCTCTACTATGAGACCAGTTGAGCATAAAAGACTTATTCTGGTTAAACTCATCTCCGGTGCCACCAAACCGATTCAAGCTCTTTGTATTTTGAAAAGTAAGGTTAAACCCACCCGTAAATGCATAGCGCTTGATATATTTTGAGTTAAGGTTTACATTCCATCCCCCATAAGAATATACATTAGCCCTAGTGGTAAAATCGAGATAGTCGTTAATGACTTTATAATAACCAAGTCCTTCGAGGCCTAAACCAAAATCTTCGGAAGCGGTAAACGCAGGCGCCAATATTCCAGAATGACGTCCTCTATTTAATGGGAATATGCCAAACGGAATACCAATGGGCATGGGCACCCCTTCAAACTCGGGAAATGTAGGACCAGAAATACCTAATTTGTTATTGATGATTTTCATCCGGCCGGTTCTAAACGCAAAATGCGGCGTGTCTAAATTACAGGTGGTAAAACGAGCTCTTTTTGCATACACCACACTATCATTCATTTTTTTGAGGCTGAGTGCATTCACATAAATTTCCCCTTCCTGAAAAAAAGTATTTTTTGTTAAGCCCTTACCCGATTCCATATTAAAGGAAATGGTATCACTAATCGATTTCATTTCCCCTTGTATAAAAACAGGTTTGCTATCGAGTTTACCAGTAGAATCGGTACTTCCATAGGCCTTTACCATTTTAGATTGCTGATTGTATCTAATGGTGGCAGCTTCAATTTTTAGATCTTGGTAATTGGTTTTGGCCTTTCCGTAGAGTAAGAACTCCCTGGTATCTACGATTAAAATGCCAGAATCTGAGGCATTATAATCGATGGGGGTATCTATTGAATCTTTTGATAATTTGAGGGTATCGATGGATTTAATCAGAGAATCTGGCTTTTTTGCAAGGGTATCTACCTTTTTTACAAGCGTATCGATGAATAAAGGGGCGTTTTGTCTTAAAAAGGCCCTAGATTCCCACTGAAATGTTAATAAAAGCAAAACTATGCCCATAACAATAGCGGGTGCTGTTTTTACGTTAATTTTACGTCGTTTGCTTCTATTCACTAGGCAAAAATAGTGTATGAAAGGTGTAAAATGACTTATATCTAAAATCCTTTAATGAATTGATATGAAGATAAGAAGAATAGCTGCCCTTGTAGGTTCCATTTTTTTGAGTTTTCAGGCATTTGCTGCACCCCATCCAACAACCAGCAAAACACCGGCACCCATTCAAAAACAAGCCCTCAAAAGAATCATCATTGATGCTGGACACGGCGGTTCGGATATTGGAGCAAGAGGCAGGTATTCTACCGAAAAGGATATATCACTTGCTGTAGCTTTAAAATTAGAGGTTCAATTAAAACAAGCCCTCCCGGATGTTGAAATTTTAATGACCCGCAGAACGGACGTTTTTAATTCTGTTATTGAAAAAGCAGATATTGCCAACCGCTTAAAAGGTGATTTATTTATTTGCATCCACGTAAACTCGGCGGGTTCAAGAACCATCAAAGAAGTGGTAGGTTATAAAACAATAACTGTCAAAGGGAAAAAAGGGAAGAAAGTTAAAAAACAAGTGCCCCAGTACAAAGTGACGCGTTTACCAAGCACAGCCATAGGTACCGAAACCTTTATTTTTGGCGTTGATAAATCTGATGAGCGTGTAGCTGCTGCCGGAGAAAGTGTGGATGAATATTTAGATAGCGTTTCTCTAAAAATATTGGAAGCCCGCAAACAAACGGACGCCAACGACCCTACCAAACAAATGCTAGCCAGTATTATGGCGCAGCAATATTTTCAGCGTAGCGCCAAACTAGCCCTTACCATTGAAGAAGAGTTTCAAAAACTAGGTAGGGTTAGTAGACAAGCCCAACAGCGTAAAAAAGGCATTTGGGTGCTACAAGCGGTAAGTATGCCCGCAGTACTTGTAGAAACCGGCTTTATCTCCAACCCAGACGAAGAAGACTACCTCAATAGCGAGCTAGGTCAATTAGAAATATGCGATGTAATCACTAAATCGGTGCGGATCTACAAAAAATCGTTGGAGAATCAGATAGGTGTAGGCGCCAATAAACCTTAATTTTGTTACATGAAGATTTCGAATGAGTCAAAAGTTGGAGCCCTTACCGCAATTTCAATTACAGTTTTAATTCTAGGCTTTAATTTTTTAAAGGGCAAAACATTATTTAAAACGGGTAATTACATCTTTGCAAAATACGAAGATACCAAAGGTCTTATGGTATCTAACCCCGTTTATGTAAATGGCTTTCAGGTAGGTAGTGTTATTGACATCGAAAACACCGACTTTAATTTACACTCTATACTCGTAACGATTAAGCTCAATGAGGATTATAAAATTCCTGCAAACTCGGTAGCAAGTATTAAAGACAATCCACTGGGTACTCCAAGCATTGTGATTAAGCTAGGCAGCACCAATAATTTTTTAAAACCACAAGACACCATTGCTACCAGAAGTTCTATTGGCCTTTTTGACGAAGCCATGAATAAACTAGAACCGGTAACAGATCAAATAAAAGTTACGGTACAATCGCTTGACAGTGTATTAAAAAATATCAACCGCATATTTGACCCTAACACAAAAAATAATTTACAAGAGGCCATTGCGCATATCAATACTACAACAGCTAGTTTAATTGTATCGGCTGCTGCTATCGAGCAAATGCTAGACAAACAATCAGGCGCTATCACAAGCTCTGTAAATAATATCAATAGCGTTACCAAAAACTTAGCAGACCATAACAAAGAAGTAGCTGCTACTCTATCCAACCTAGAAAAAACAACCAATAAGTTAGCAAGTGCTGATATCGATGGCACTATTGGAAATTTAAAAACGGCTATCGATCATTTAAATGTGCTGGTTAAAAAAGCGGCTAGCGACGAAGGAAGTTTAGGCAAACTCATCAACGACAAAACGCTCTATAACAATTTAAACAATAGTTTAAAGAGTGCCAATACTTTAATTGATGATCTACGCGTACATCCAAAAAGATATGTTCAGTTTTCTGTTTTTGGTAAAAAAGAAAAAAGCGGTCCACTTCTAGCACCCATTATCGATACTGCTAGTTCCAACAAACAATAATGGCTGCCTTACTTAAACGATACTTTACAACATGCTTTGTGCTGCTTGCCATTATAGCGCATGCCCAACCCGGCAAGCCCAAAGAAATAAATACACCAAAAGACACCGTTAAGTCTAAGGTCATTACGCAAGAAAATTTTTTGTACATACTAGCCGCCGATAAACAGTACTTACAAAAAACAGATTCTAATCAACTGGTTTCCTATGCAGGTCATGTTAAAGTAAGACAGGGCAAAACACTCTTTTACGCAGATAGCGCCATTATTAACCCCGTAGCCAATACGCTGGAATCATTTGGAAATGTACATATCAATGACTCAGATAGTGTTCATATTTATGCGCAGTATTTGAGGTATATGGGTATCGAAAAAAAGGCGCTGCTTACCAAAAAAGTAAGGTTAACAGACAAAAAAAGTATACTGACCACCGAAAATTTAACCTACGATGTAAACCTAAAATTAGGAACTTACTTATACGGCGGTAAAGTAGTTAATAAAAAAACAACCCTTACCAGCAAAGAAGGAAATTACTATGGTGACACCAAAGATATTTACTTCTATAAAGATGTATTGCTCGTTCAACCGGATGGCACCATTAAAACAGATAGCCTTCAATACAATACTACCACCGAGGTTTCTACGTTTATAAGCCCAACTGTTATCAAAGATAAAAAAGGTCTTACCATTAAAACGCGCGAAGGCTTTTATGATATCAAAAAGAAAATTGCCAACCTCTACAAGCGTTCCATTATTGAGGATTCTACGTTTAGTATTACCGCCGACGAAATTGCCATTGACAGCCTCAATGGACTGAGTGAATTTAGAGGCAATGCTGTGTATAGAAGTAAAGACAAAGAGCAAGGTTTTGATATGATTGCCAACAACATCAAAACCAATAATAAAAGGAGTATCATCATGGCTACGCAAATACCACTCCTTATTATTAAACAAGGGGCTGATAGTATTTTTATAACCGCAGATACTTTGTTTTCGGGTCGAGTTATAGACTTACTAAAAATAAAAAATATTCCTCCGGTAAGGCCTGTACCAGTAGATACGAGTATCAAAAAATTAGTACTGAAAGACACCGTAAAATTAGCAGCTGCTGCTAAATCGCCTATCAAAAAAGGTGCTCCAAAAAATGGGGTTGATTCGATTAAATTAAAGACAGCATCTACTCCACCGGTTGATAGCACGCTAAAATATTTTGAAGCCTATAAAAACGTAAAAATATTTTCAGACTCATTACAGGCTGTTGGTGATAGTTTGTTTTTTTCGGGCCAAGATTCTGTATTTAGACTATTTAATAATCCTATCATATGGGCACAGGAAAATCAAATTAGTGGAGATACGATTTATTTATTTTTGAAGAACAAAAAACCAGAGCGTTTATATGTTTTTGAAAACGCATTAAGTATCAGTAAAGTTGATAGTAGTATTTATTTTAATCAAGTGAAAGGGAATAGCATTAATGCGTTATTTGATAGCACGGGACAAGTTCATTTTTTAACCGCCAAAGGAAGTGCCGAAAATATTTACTACGCCCAGGACGAACAAAAAGGTTTTGTTGGCGTCAATAAAAACAGCTGCGACTTAATTGAAATTAACTTTACGGATGGCAAACCCAAACGCGTAAAATTCATTAATAACCTAGAAGGTGGTCTCCTACCCATGCGCGGAAAAACAAATCACGACGAGCTCAAACTTAAAAGCTTTAATTGGCAAGACAAGCTAAGACCAAAAAGCAAGTTTGATATTCTAACGGGTAATTAACTGGTGATTATAAATAAGCATGCTGCAACATAAATACTGCAGCGCCTGCTAAAAATCCAATCAGCGCAATCCAACTTACTTTTTTAAGGTACCAAAAAAAATCAATTTTCTCTATCCCCATAACAGCCACACCAGCCGCAGATCCAATAATTAAACAGGAGCCTCCTGTTCCTGCTGTATAAGCCAATAGCTCCCAAAAATAATGGTCTTGCGGATACTGTTCGAGTGTATACATGCTTTGTAAAGCAGCCACGAGTGGCACGTTATCAAACACCGCCGATAAAAGTCCAATGGCAATGGCAACAAGATTGATATTTCCAATACTACTATTTAAATAAGCGGCCATTTGAGGTAAAACACCCACATATTCGAGTGAGGCAATAGCCATAAGGATTCCAAAGAAAAACAAAATACTAGGGGTATCAATTTTTCGGATGGCATGATTTACTGATAAAACACCCTTTTCATCATCTGCTTTTTTCTTATGCAATAGTTCTGTAACAACCCAAATAATGCCTAAACAAAGTAGCATGCCCATATACGGCGGCAAATGGGTAAAGGTTTTAAATATGGGCACAAAAAGCAAGCAGCCAATGCCCACATAAAAAATGAGGTTACGCTCAAATGCGTTTGAGTTAAAGTTTAAATTATTTTCAATAACAGGCTTTAAAGTAATGGGTCCTTTAATTAAATAATTTACAATGATTGTAGGAACTGCCATACTCACTAAACTGGCAAAAAATACCTGCTTAACAATATTTAAGGGTGTTATTTGACCACCAATCCAAAGCATGGTTGTGGTAACATCTCCTATTGGACTCCACGCGCCACCAGCATTGGATGCAATGATCACAAGGCCTAGCAGTAACCACTTTACTTTTTTATCCTGAATTAATTTGTTTAAAATAGATATCATTACAATCGTTGTTGTAAGATTATCTAGTACCGCCGATAAGAAAAAAGTAATAAGCGCAATAAGCCAAACAAGCTTTGTTTTATGGGTAGTTTTAATGGCTTCTGCAATGTTCTGAAATCCATCATGCGCGTCAATTAATTCCACAATGGTCATGGCGCCTAGTAAAAAAAATACGATTTCACTTATGGCACTTAAATGGTGGGTAAGGGATTCAATTACGATTTCTTTATTATCGGCGTTCAGCACAATAAGCGTCCAACAAAGCACTGCGGTAATAAGCGCTGTTGCAGATTTATTAATTTGAATACTGTGCTCTAATGTAATGGCGATATAACCAACAACAAACAGCACTAATAAAATGGACACCATACTTTACATTGATTGACTAAGTTAATGTATTAATAAGTAATACTGTTATTCAGCGTCTTCGGTAAGCATCATTAAATATGCCTTAATAAAGCCATCAATTTCACCATCCATTACGGGACCCACATTGCCTACCTCATAATCGGTGCGGTGGTCTTTAATCATCTTGTAGGGATGAAACACATAGCTCCTTATTTGACTTCCCCACTCTATCTTTTTCTTGTTGGCATTGCTTGCATTGAGGGCTTCTTGCCTTTTGCGAAGCTCTTCTTCATATAAACGAGACTTTAGCATTTTGAGCGCAAGCTCTCTGTTTTCACCCTGCGTTCGCGCCTGCTGACACTCCACAATAAAACCACTTGGAATATGCTTTAAACGTACCGCTGTTTCTACTTTGTTTACGTTCTGGCCACCACTACCACCACTTCTATAAAAGGCCCATTCCAAATCAGAAGGGTTTACGGTAATTTCGATGGTATCATCAATTAATGGATACACATATACAGAGGCAAAAGAGGTATGCCTTCTGGCATTGCTATCAAATGGAGATATACGAACAAGGCGGTGCACCCCGCTTTCTGCTTTTAAAAATCCATACGCAAATTCACCTTCAAATTGAAGCGTGGCACTTTTTATACCGGCGCCATCACCTGCCTGAAAATCTATTTCTGTTACTTTCCATCCTTGCTTTTCGCCATACATACGGTACATGCGTAATAGCATTTCGGCCCAGTCTTGGCTTTCTGTTCCACCTGCACCCGGATTAATTTGTAGGATCGCCGTTAATTCATCTTCCGGCTTATTAAGGGTACTCTTAAATTCTGCATCTTCTAATTGCTGAATAGCAAAAGCATGCGCCTCTTTGGTTTCCTCTTCGGTGGCGTCACCTGCTTTCCAAAAATCAAATAAAATGGCAAAATCTTCTACGCTAGCTTCTACGGCTTTGTAGAGTTTAAGCCAATATTCATTGACTTTAATTTCTTTCATGATGGCTGTAGCACGGGTGTTATCATCCCAGAAGCCAGGAGACAATGAAAGTTGTTTGTCGGTATCTACTTTATAGGTTCTGTTCTCAACGTCAAAGAAACCTCCTCAAAACCGTCACTCGGTCTCTCATACTCTTAATCTGCTCTTGTGTCATATCAAATCAATTGTTTCAAAATAAAAAAAACCATAAGCCTCGTAAGCCGGATTCTGTTTCTAAACCATCATTTATCTAGTTGTGCTATTACTAACACAATCTTGCTGCCTACCCTGGAACCCTTCCAATAAATTGGAATCAAACGAGCCGCTTTCAAAGATTCCTATACATGGCATTACAACACCCAAGGTTTACCCTCCTTTGCTGTTACCAACAAAAGCTGTGAGCTCTTACCTCACATTTTCACCTGTGTCCGTTTTTTGCAAAACGGAAGTTATTTTCTGTGGCACTATCTCTCATTTATATGCTACCATATAAACGGCCGGCGCTTAACCGGTGGGTTGCCCTATGCTGTCCGGACTTTCCTAAGTGCCTAAGCACCTCGATGGTTCGGGCTTATGGAGCTGCAAAGATAACCTTTATTTAAAGAATATCTCGGTGGCTCCGTAGCCAAAGCGCGTATCGTATTGATTGATAAAGTGTTTGACCTCTCTTTTGGTCTTTAAAATATTGTGTAATTCGTCTCTTAAAACGCCTTCACCTACCCCATGGATTACAATAAATGATGGGAGTTTATGTGCAACCGCTAGGTCAAACCATTTGTCAAATTCACTTAACTGAATACCCATGATTTCGGTATTAGAGAGGTGCAAATAACTATTGGTGAGCTTTTCGATGTGAAGGTCTATCACTGTTCGGGGAGCCGGTAAATTTTCTTTTATTTTTTTAGCGTCATATACTTTAAATCCTGCCGCCGATAATTTAGAGATATCAAAAGTTTCTACCACCGCTTCTTCGGGGGTAAGCATCAAATAACAAATAGCTGAGCGTAGGCTCATTGTTTTCTTTGAGTTTTTCGATGGCATTAAACACCTGCTTTGGTTTTAATTTAAGGGTGGTTTCGTAATGCGCGGCTTTGTACTTTACTTTTTGAAGTAGTGAAAAGTCTACACTAAAATTTGGCGTATCGTTGATGGCTTCAAACGCTAGGTCATGTAAATAAAAATCATGAAATGGTTGAATGGTAGATTCCAATTCAAAATTTAAACTAGAAGATAAATACTGCTTGTATTGAAAACCATACGCAGTAGCCATATTGTTTACCAGATGTACTTTAAATGAAGAAACAATTTCGTCATTAAAATCGTCGAGCCCAAATTTTGGAATCAGGGTTAGCCAAACGCCGGTTTCTTCTTTAATACCGGTGGGCTTTGGTTTTTCTTGTGGTATCTGATCAATAAACTGTTTGAGCGGCTTTTGATCCTCTACTATTTTTTTTTGCGTGAAGCGCTTAAAATAAGGAAAATCAATTTGATCCATGTAAGCCGGAAACTTTACGCCGCGCACTTCAATCATCACCATTTTATCATTGATAAAATCAACTACTTTTCCTTCTTCGTTGCTATGCAACACCAATATTTCGTCCCCTATTTGATACTTCATTGTTATGCTGCGAGTTTACTTCTACGTCTACTATACAAGAAGTAAATGGTTAAACCAATGCCCATCCATACAAAAAACCACAACCAACTAATGGCGGGTATTTCAATCATTAAATAGAGGCAGCAAAGTGCACCTACTACTGGTATTACTGAATATTTGCGAACAAAACTTAAAACGCCTGTAACGATGGCAATAAAAATAAAGAGTAAAAATAAAATTTCTTGGAACCCTTCGGTAGCATAGTTATTAAACGCATCTTCAATTCGACTCATTGAAAAATAAACAAAAATGGCAACAATGGCTGGGATAATAAATTGTCCGTTTAAGTAAGGAAGTCTAAATGCAGAACTACCCGCTTCTTTTGCCATACGCGGTAATACAAGCACCCCAAAACAAACGAGCACAAATGCAAAGAGTGTTCCAATACTGGTTAAATCGGTCATGGTTGAACTGGACACAAACAAAGATGGAATACCCACTAAACATCCAGTAACAATGGTTGCAAAAGAAGGCGTTCCAAATTTTGGATGCACTTGTGCAAACTTTTTAGGCAATAGTCCATCTCTACTCATACTCATCCAAATACGTGGTTGACCAAGTTGAAACACGAGTAGTACACTAGTAGTTGCCACAACGGCACTCACCGAAATTAAATACCCAATTTTATTGAGATTCAATTTTTGAAACACATACGCAAGTGGATCGTCTACTTTTAACTCGCTATAATGAACCATGCCGGTTAATACCAGCGCAATTAAAATATACAGGACCGTACAAATAATTAAAGAATAGATCATACCACGCGGTAAATCACGTTGTGGATTTTTACATTCTTCGGCAGTAGTTGAAATAGCATCAAAACCAATGTAAGCATAAAACACAGCCGACACGCCTGCAAGCACGCCTGTAAATCCGTTTGGTAAAAATGGATCCCAGTTTTTGGTGTCTACATAAAAGAAGCCCATTACAATTACAAAAATGATAACGGCAATTTTAAAGATTACCATGTAATTGGTTGTTTTCTTACTCTCTTTAATACCTACATAAGCAAGGGCCGTAATCAGCATTACAATGATACATGCTGGAATATTTAAAATAAGTTTGATACCGCCAATTACCGGCGCGTTTACAATAGCATCGTAACCCGTTCTAGCATGTCTACCCAAACTTTCCATTGTTGCGCCGCTAGCCATGGCTTTTACCGCTTCGTTGTATCCACTTTGTGCATTGGTTGAATTGGTAGCAAGCCATCCTGGTAAATGAATATTAAATCCTTCGAGTAAATTATTAAAATACCCACTCCAACTAATAGCCACTACAATATTTCCAATCGCATATTCGAGTATGAGGGCCCAACCAATAATCCATGCCACTACTTCACCAAATGAAACGTACGCATAGGTATAAGCACTCCCTGCAATAGGCACCCTGCTTGCAAACTCGGCGTAACAAAGCGCACTAAACCCACAGGTAATAGCTGTAATCACAAATAGCAATGAAATGCCCGGACCGCCATTAAAGGCAGCGGTACCAATGGTAGAAAATATACCTGCCCCAATCACTGCGGCAATACCCATAAATGTTAAATCCTTTACGCCTAATATTTTTTTAAGTCCAGTACCATGCCCTTCTGCGGCGGCAGCATCTGAATTAATTTTTGCGATTGATTTTTTTCTAAATAAAGAATTTGACATGCGCTATGAATTGCGTTTAGTATGCGTAATAAAATGTAAAATTAATTTTCTCGTTGCATTAAATAATTAGCAAGCGACAATAGTGCGGACTTTCGAGTACTGGTAACAGCAATATCTTCTAAATTGGCCAGGGCCATTTGTAAATATTTTTCTTTTAACTCGATGGCCCAAGCATCTACATTACAAGCTTTAAATATGTCCATCACCTGCGGCACTTTATCAGGTCCATTACTTGCCAGTAAGCTGTCCAGCTTGGCGCGCTGATCAGGTGTTGCTACTTCTAAGGCGTGCAGTAGTAAAAAGGTTTTTTTATTTTGTCTGATATCGCCACCCACTTCTTTACCAAATTTTTCAGGGTCGCCAAAAGCGTCTAAATAATCGTCCTGAATTTGAAATGCAATACCCAGGTTTTTTCCAAACTCATATACGTGTTTGCAATTGCCTGGTGTGGCCCCACCGAGTATGGCACCCATTTCTAAACTCGCTGCAAGAAGCACCGATGTTTTAAGGGTAATCATATGAATGTATGCGTCTAGTGTTACCGATGGCATTTTTTCAAAATCCATATCGAGCTGCTGACCTTCACAAACTTCTCTTGCGGTGGTATTAAAGAGGCTTAATATTTTTGGTAGATATACCGGATTAATATTTTGTAATTTTTCGTAGGCTCTAATGAGCATTACATCCCCTGTTAAAAGTGCGGTATTGTCGCCATACTTTGTATGCACCGTTTGCATACCGCGTCTTAGCGCTGCTGCATCCATCATATCATCATGAATGAGGGTGAAATTGTGAAAGAGTTCTATCGCTGTGGCAAGGGACCAGGCGTCTTCGGTGATTTCACTAAACAGCTCATTCCCTAGCACACAAAGGATAGGCCTAATTCTTTTACCGCCAATACTTAAGAAATATTCGCCAGGTTCATAGAGGCTTGCAGGGGCCGCCGGAAATTGTGCCACCCCAAAACGGGTTCCAAATTCGGCCACCAATTCTTTAAAATCATGCATACTACAAACCTAAATAATTATTAAAGAGCAACCTTAACTATTCTTTCAGTAATTCATATTTATTTTTGTAGGGTATTTTCAAACCCCCTTTATGAAAAAACTACTTTTTACCACATGTTTATTAATAGCTGCTTTTGCCGCGGGTGCTCAATCTTCAAAACCCATGCTTCAATCGATTGGCGTTAAAGTATACCCGGGAGCCATTACCTATAAGCAGTATAAGTCCGAATCGGTGGCCAAGGAATTACTCGCGTATTTTAACGAAGATGGGTTTAGATTAACGGGTTTATATGAAAAGCATATGCCCATACCTAACGCAGAGGGCCTACAATGGTATGTGGGTGGTGGTGGACACTTTGGCCTCTGGAATAATAGTTGGAGGCTTAGAAACCCACCTAGCACGGCCGTATTTGCCATTGGTGTAGACGCCGTAATAGGTTTAGACTATAAAATACCAAATGCGCCCCTAGCCCTTAGCTTTGACTGGCAGCCCTCATTTAATTTGGTGGGCCATACGCATTTTGAAGGCGGTTGGGGTGGATTAGCCCTTCGTTACACCTTTAAATAGGCTATCAACAAATTCGTGCTTATCAAAGATGATGAGATCATCCATTTTTTCGCCTACCCCAATATATTTTACCGGAATTTTAAACTGGTTCGCAATCGCTAGCACTACGCCGCCTTTTGCCGTACCGTCAAGCTTGGTAATAGACAAAGCCGTCACCTCGGTGGTTGCGGTAAATTGTTTGGCTTGTTCGAGTGCATTTTGACCAGTAGAACCGTCAAGTACCAACATCACTTCGTGTGGGGCACCCGGAATTACTTTTTGAATAACGCGCTTAATTTTGCCTAACTCATCCATTAAATGAAGTTTGTTGTGCAAACGACCGGCGGTATCAATAATTACCACATCGGCATTTTTAGAAACAGCGCTTGAAACCGTATCAAAAGCCACGGCGCTAGGATCAGAACCCATGCTTTGCTTTACAATGGGAACACCCACGCGCTCACTCCAAATGGTAAGCTGCTCGGTGGCTGCTGCCCTAAACGTATCTGCTGCACCCAGTACAACCTGGTTACCTGCTTTTTTATAGTTGATGGCGGATGTTATGACTTTCGAGGAGCATCTTGGATCAATCGCCGGACGAACGGTTGCTTGGGTCGGCGACGCCAATAATGTGCTGACGAGTTGGGTTCATGCCGCAGCGCGTTTTGGATTTTCAATCAACGCAGCCACACCATCTGAATTGTCGCCGGATGAAACCTTGCGCAGCTGGGCGCGCGCTAACAATGTCGCTTTTAATATCACTCAAGATCCCCGCGAGGCTGTGGCCGGGGTAGATGCGGTTATTACAGATTGCTGGGTGTCCATGGGCGATAAGGATGAGGAAATTCGTCGTCGCATTCTCGCGCCGTATCAAGTCAATGCTCAACTTATGAATTGCGCCGCTAAAGAAGCGATCTTCATGCATTGTCTGCCAGCGCATCGTGGCGAAGAAGTAACGAACGAAGTTATTGATGGTCCGCAGTCAGTTGTGTTTGATGAGGCTGAGAACCGACTTCACGCTCAAAAAGGCGTGCTCTATTGGTGTCTTGCGCCAGGCGCATCCTAATGTCGTCGCCAAGCCGTCCAGTTTCTACGGAAGCCCATGACGACTGTGTCCTTCCTTTTGCCGTTGATCCATTGGATCTACGCGGGCGTTTGGTCAGATTAGGGCCAACAGTCAATGCGATCGTGTCGCATTATGATTATCCTCCTCCTGTCGCGCGCCTACTTGGCGAAGCGACGGCGCTGACGGCTTTATTGGGCGCGCTGCTTGAATCGCATGGTCGCTTCCAACTTCAAACGCGCAGCGATGGTCCCGTCGATATGCTCGTGGTGGATTATGAAGCGCCGGGTCATCTTCGGGGATTTGCGCGTTTTGACTTAGAACGGATTAATCAACTTGACGACGTCTCGTCAGATCTTTTGATGGGTCGAGGTCATTTGGCCCTGACCATTGAGCGTGAAGAAGACGCTGCGCGTTATCAAGGCGTCGTACAGCTTGAGGGGGTAAATCTTGCTCAGGCGGCGCATGCTTATTTCCGACAATCTGAACAAATTCCATCTTATGTCAGATTAGCAGTGGGCGAGGTGATAACGCCTCACGGACGCTTTTGGCGCGCTGGCGGCTTGCTGTTGCAGCATCTCCCAAGCGGCGCGGCGCGCGTTCAGGATCTCCCGCCAGGAGACGCGCCGCCAGATTTTGTCGGTGTGAGGGATGAGAATGAAAATTGGACAGAGGGCGCTACGCTCGCTGCGACGCTTGAGGATCACGAATTAATAGATCCAAATCTGTCCGGTGAAACAATCTTATATCGATTATTTCATGAACGGGGCGTGAAAGTTTTTGCAGAGCGCGCTGTCACAGAATTTTGTCGCTGTTCTCAATCGCGCGTTGAGAATCTCTTGCGCAGCTTTTCAAAGCAAGAGCGAATGGAGATGGTCGGAGACGATGGCGTGATTGGCGTGACATGTGAGTTTTGCGCCGCTCATCGAAGTTTTAATCCAGAACTATTTGACGAATGAGATTCGCAATGTTGTCGCAAGATGAAGGTCGATGAAATATGCGCGAGGAATTTATTTTCACGCCGCCTGCGCAAGCGAGTGTTGCAATACA
>CAJBRT010000004.1 GCA_903958045.1 uncultured Bacteroidota bacterium
GCAGGTTTTTTTAGATATCCACCAGAGTGGGACTATCGAAAAGTAGGAAATAGCAAGTACTGCATTTTTATAGGAGTAAAAATCTACCCCTTGTATAAAACTTGAAACGCCGTTCATATTATTAAGCACCAAAATGGATGTTTCTAGGTGCGAAAAAATAATAAATAATAAAATAGATAGGCCAATAATAAATGCATATAATTTTTGAGAGATAGTTTCAAGGGAAACACGCATTTCTACCATTTCAGATTCGCCAAAATGATACGCCGAATAGGCAATAAATAAAATCAATGAAAATACTGGAAACCACTGCCAGAGTGCAAAATAAGCAGCTATGATACATACATATTGCAACACAAATCTAACAAGGTTAAACTTTTTAGATTGCACCAATAAATGATCAACAGCACCATGCGGAAGCCCAACAGCTAATAGACCTGCAATTAAACCCGTATATCCAAATTGGCTAGCTATTGTTGGACTCATCCACCTTAATAAAAAAAACAAAGCAATAAATCCGGTTGTAAATAAGTACCCTTTTTTAAAATAGCTCGTAAAGTAGATGACGCAGGCTTTTAAAAATGGAAGGATTGGGAGTGATGCAAATATTTTTATTTCAGCAGATACAGTAGATTTTTCCTCCAAAAAAGAAAAAATATCCTGAATAGAATTTTTTTGAAACAGTGCCGTAAATATTTTTTTGCCTACCTGTGGCCATCTAATTAAAATAATTAAAAGCAAGTGATCGTAAAATGAAAAACGGGTTTTTGATGATTCTGATTTTGCGGAATTTTCAAATGCCGCTGCAAATTCATACATCTTTTTAAAACCATACCCTGTGGTAGGCTTAATTAAATTCGCACGGGCTCCCATATTAATAATCCGGTCATCGCTAGACGCGGGGTGCTTTAAAACTGTCATGGGAATGCAGCCTTCTTCTTCAGCGATAATTTCATAATCGCCAAACTCAGTGCTAATTTTTTCATCCAATACTTTTTTTGCGTAGTTTATATCGATAGTATCAACGCCAAATCTAGTAAGTTCCACCAAACACTCATTAGGCGCATATGGCAAATTGTATACAAACTGCGTATAGTTAGACTGATCCACATCAAAATTCATCATTTGAAAGGTGTCCGTATTTAATACCGCATCTTTTAAGCGAATATGGTAGCCAAAAAATGTTTGAAGTAAATAAGATTTGTTGTTAGCCTCTGGGGTAAAATTGGGTGGCCTACTATCAAAAACAATAGCGCCCTTTATAACCTTGCTGTCAAAAGCAATGTCAATATGATCTAACTGTGAGGTTACTGCATCCACTTGTGCTTCAAACACATCAATAGGTTGTAATGCGATTGTAGCTTTTACTAAATTATAAAAGTCGATACTTTTTATACAGTGATATGGTTGATCCTGGATGGATTGAACCTTTGTTGCATTTGTTTGAACAAACTGATACTGATAACTAATGATAGAGGAAAGATCTTTAACGATAGATGCATCCGGTGCAGACCAAAAACAATAGGTTTTATCGTTGGTGTTTTTTTGTGCTTTTTCAATAACAGCAATGCGCTTTGTTTGGTGGAATCCTCTTTTTATGAACTCTAATAACATAAGTCCATTGGAAGCACCCATTCCAATAAAAACATAATCATACTGGATGACACTGATATTGGCATTATAATTTTGGTCTGACAACATTCAAGCAAAAAAACGGTAACGTTCAAAAAATAAAAGGCGAGGTGTGCAATAAATACATACCTCGCCTTTTTAAAAACTATTGAAAGAATTAATCTTGAGATCTGCTTAATGAATAGATCACTAAACCAAATCCAATCTTGTTGATTGCATCTGCAACGTTGTAAACGATATCCATGTAGTGTGAAGCTAAAGCAGCGTCAGCAACTAATTGAATACCAAATAACCCACCTGGAGTTCCTAAGATGTAACCTAAAGGATAGATAGCCCATCCAACAAGTACGAACCAAGCAAGTGTTTTTGTTGCTTTTGCAACTTGTGCACCAGCAGTTTGAGCAAGTTGAGAAACTTCGCCAAACCATACTAAGTAAACAATGTAGAAATAAGCAGCACCAGAGATTACTCCCCAGATTACACTACTTCCTCTGTAAATCGTTTCACCGAAGTAACCAGTTACAAGCATTACCAAAGAAGCGAAAATCAACTTCCATAATAAACCTTGTTTTGCACCAGCCTTTTTAGTGATTAAGTAAAACTCAACGCACATAAGAGGTACAGTTAAGATCCAGTCTACATATCTGAAGAAAGTAGGTGAATCACCAGTTGCTAGATTGTATCCTCTCATGTAGTAGTAGTGTACTGCTGCGATGAAAGTAATCAAACCAGAAACTAGAACAGAAGTTCTCCATTTTGTTGGAGTTGAATTCAACTCAAAAAAGAAGAATACAGATGCGGCCATCATGGCCATTGTTCCGATAAAAAACGTAAACGCTACGTAATTGTCGGAGGCGATTTTTAGGTGTTCCATAGGGCAAATGAATTTGTTTAGACTAATTTAACAAGAATTTTGTTTAATTGTTGAATTAAAAAGATACACAGTAGTGCGGAATTACCCAATTTTGTTAAATATGAACAAGGCAAGACTAAACAAAACTGATGTAACAGCGTGAATAACAGCTATATAGGAAATTTAAGGTAATATGAAAAAAAAGAATAAAAGTTTATAATTTGTGAATTGGATAAAAATCAATAGAACACAAGTAACACTAAAGCATTAAATAGCTATCAATCAGCATTTTAACAAAATGACCTTTGCTGAAATTAATAGGTATAGGGTAAAATTGAACTAAAAATGAAAAACGAAATAGACAACTATATAGAAGGCTTTCCGCCTGTTGTACAAAAACAATTGAAAGAAATAAGAGCCATTATTAAATCAGCGGCCCCTGAAGCACAGGAACTTATCAGTTATTGCATGCCCGCCTATAAGCTAAATGGCGTGCTTGTTTATTTTGCAGGCTACAAAGGACATATTGGCTTTTACCCAACCCCATCTGGTATCAAACAATTTTTACCAAAAATTCAGGCATACAAGCATTCCAAGGGTGCAGTTCAATTTCCAATTGATCAACCATTACCAAAAAAACTCATCAAAGAGATAGTAGTGTTTAGGATTAAAGAAAACAACCGCAAGTTTATTTAAACATACTAGGATGCATTTCATCCCAACCCGTTGCTTCTTGATACGCTTTTGCAATTCTTAAAATACTTGCTTCGTCATATAGCTTCCCAACAAAACTAATGCCTACCGGTAAATTGTTTCGCTTATCAAAGCCAACTGGCACACATACCACAGGGTTTCCAGTTAAGTTAGTGATGGCTGATTGATTACCATCTCCTCTGGATGGACAAATAATCGCATCATATGGTGCAACCGCTTCATTAACATCTTTCATGAGTAAAAAGCGGTGACGCTGTGCATTCACATATTCGACAGCAGGCACAAAACGGGCCGTTCTAAATTGATTGGGCCAATCATTTTTTGTTTGACGCGTAAGCACATCATCTTGATTAGAACGGGTAAGGTCATCAAATTGTGCAGCACACTCAACACCAATAACAACGTCCATAATATTGAATTTATAAACGCCGCTATCCGGAAAATTTACTGGAATTAAAGTCGCACCCATTTTTTCAAACGCTTTTAAAGCGGCCAACTCTGCTCTTGTGGTGTCTTTAATTTTATCAAAATAATTTTTTGCGTAAGCAATTCGGTAATTTTTAATTGGCTTAACAGCGTCATAATTAAAAGGCATATTTACCGCAGATAAATCTTTACCGTCGGTACCATGTAAATAATTAAATACCACCGCTGCGTCTGCTGCAGATCTACAAATAGGACCTACTTTATCTAAACTATAACTTAAAGCCATGGCACCAGATCTACTAATAGTTCCAAATGTGGGCCTCAAACCCGTAGCCCCACAAGTAGTGGAAGGAGAAACAATACTCCCCCAAGTTTCCGTACCAATAGCAAAAGGAACAAGCCCAGCAACCGTTGCAGAGGTTGATCCCGCCGACGACCCTGACGAACCATATTTTAAATTCCACGGATTCTTAGTGCGACCTCCGTACCAGTAATCACCCATGGCAAGAGCGCCCAAAGTAAATTTAGCAACAAGAACGGCTCCGGCTTCTTTTAGTTTTGTATATACATAGGCGTCTTCATCTATCATTTGATTTTTATAAGGTTCAGCACCCCAGGTTGTTTTAGTACCCTTTACTGCAAATAAATCTTTGAGTCCATAAGGGATGCCATGTAAGAGTCCGCGGTATTTTCCTGCAGCAATTTCGGCGTCTGCCTGTTTAGCTTGGGCTATCGCAAGCTCTTCGGTTAAACTAATTAAGCACTGTAAACTATCGCCATATTTTTTGATGCGCTCAATAAAAAAAGAGGTAAGCGCAACAGAGGTTATTTTTTTATTTTTTATTAAATAGGCTAATTGCTCTATCGAATAAAATGCGAGATCATTTTTATTTGCAGGTAGAGTAGCTGCAATTGAATGCCCCCATTTAACGGGCTGCTGCACTGTATTAAACTTCATGCCAGGCACAACAGGCGTTTGCCACATGCTTAGCGGCGTCGCATTATTTAAAGTAAGCTTGTGCATACTTTTATAATTGTATAAATTATCTTTTACATCGGAGTAAAGCGTATCAATTTCTTTTTGACTAAACGTCAAATCAAAAACCTTTGCTACACTATTTAAATCAGACTTACTAATTGTGCTGTCTTGTGCTGTTGACACAATAGATAACAACAATAAAACAATAGGCAAAACTTTTTTCATA
>CAJBRT010000005.1 GCA_903958045.1 uncultured Bacteroidota bacterium
TCTAAAATATGTTCATCAGAAAAATTAGCCTCGTAAAAAGTAGCGCCTGCTGGCACGGCTTCTTTTTTTCCATCGCGTAAATCATCTATTACTACCAGGCTGTAACCCAGTGTACGCAGGTGTTCTCCAACAACGCTGCCAATATAACCTGCGCCACCTGTAATGAGTATTTCCATGGTGTATTAAATGCCGCTTGCCTTTTGTCCGGTAAGCCTTTCTCTGAGTTCTAAAACAATCAGATGAAAAATGATAGAGTGAATACTTTCTACCGTGCACATTTCGTGGAGGGGTACATGCACAACAAAATCAGACATGGTGTTTAATTGTCCGCCATCAAAACCTGTAACGCCAATTACAAACATGCCTTTTTGTTTGGCCGCTTTTACGGCTTCAATAATATTGCTACTATTACCAGATCCGCTAATACAAACTAACACGTCGCCTGTATTTGCAAACGTATTTATTTGAGCACTAAAAATATTTTGGTAGCCCGTGTCGTTGGCAATGGCCGTAATGTGTGCAATATTATCGGTGAGGCTAATGGCCTTCATGGTTTTTGCAACCGGCGCATCAAAAAATATGCCTTTTGCCAGGTCCTGTGCAAAATGTGAAGCGTTGGCGGCACTGCCTCCATTGCCTATCACATATATATTTTGGTTGTTGTTGTATGCAGCCTGTAAGTGGTTGGCAAAATTTGCAAGCACCACTGGATCTAAATTGCTAATTGTAGCTTTTACCGCCTCTAAATATTTTGCTATATCCATGTGGAGCAAATTTAGGTTATAAAGCCTTTATTTTCATACAAATACAATTTATTTAATATGTTTTTATCTGTCACTGAATTTATTTTGTGGCTATATTTACAGCTCCGATTATACTATGCGCATTCTGTTTTTACATAGCTCATCTGATTTGTATGGCGCCAGCAAAATATTACTGGCTATCAATGAGTTATGCGCAAAAAAAGGGCACGAAGTTACCGTGGTACTCTCCGAAGATGGCCCATTAGCCCCCCAGTTAAAAGCACTAGGCGCCACTATCGTAATAACCGATTTGGGCATTTTACGCCGTCAGTACCTAAACCCGGCCGGTATACTTAACAGGCTGGTGGCCAATTTTAAAGCTTACGGCACCTTAATAAAGCTGTGTACATCACAAAAAATAGACCTCATTTATTCCAACACCACGGGTGTTATTGTGGGGGTTTTTGTAGCGGCTAAACTAGGTATTAGACATCTTTGGCATATTCATGAAATTATTGAAAAGCCCTACTTACTTTTTAGAATTTTATCGCGCCTTATCAACACCAAAAACAACCAGGCCATTGCGGTTTCAGAAGCCGTAAAAACGCATTGGACAAAACATGTACACCCAAATAAAATTGATGTACTCTACAACGGTGTCGATTATTGGTTGTTTGAAAATACACAGTCCAATTTACGCCAGTCACTAAATATTAGCCCAGATACTATTTTAATTGGCATGATGGGTCGTGTACATTTTTGGAAAGGACAAGACTACTTTGTAAACATTGCTGGCGAAATTTTTAAGACACATAAAAATGTTCATTTTTTAATTGTGGGTGACGCATTTGCAGGTTACGAATATTTGCACGACAACATTAATCAATTAATTGAAAAGCACGGACTACACGGCCATGTAACACAACTACCGTATAGATCCGATATTGCAAATATTTACAGCGCGCTGGACATATTTATTTTACCATCTTTACTCCCCGACCCTGCACCCGCAGTGGTTACAGAAGCAATGGCAGCAGGCCTTCCAGTGGTGGCTACACAGCAAGGTGGCGCTGTAGAAATGATCGAAAATAAGGTGTCGGGGCTTTTAATTCCTATTAACAATGCAGCAGCCGCAGCAGCAATAATTGAGCCTTTGTTAATGAACGAAACTTTCAGAAAAGACATGGGCGCGGAGGCAAAAAAAAGAATGCAAGAAAAGTTTTCGAGAACGCAGTTTAACGAACAAATAATGGCGTGTATTGAAAAAAAATCATAACCATACCAACCAACCTTTAAAAATTGCCATTATTGGATCTAGGGGTTATCCTATTGTGTACTCTGGTTATGAAACTTTTGTAAAAGAAGTGAGTGAAAGACTGGTAGCGCAAAATATTGATGTGCGTGTTTATTGTCAAAAACATTTATTTACTACAAGACCTAAACATGTAAACGGCGTCGAGCTCGTGTACATGCCAACGGTGCAAACAAAAAGTTTAAACCAACTGGTGCATTCTTTTTTTTCGATGATACATGCGTGTTGTAGTAAAACAGATGTAATCCTTGTTGTAAACGCCGCCAACGGCCCCTTTGGACTCATTAGTTTACTGGCGCAAAAAAAGACACTCATTAATGTAGACGGGCTGGAATGGTTACGCCCTAAATGGAAGGGCCTAGGTGCCGCCTATTTTAAATTTGCCGCAAAGCTTGCTACCCTATTTTACAATACCATTATTACCGACGCTGAGGCCATGCGCCAGGTGTACCTCAACACCTTTAACTCGGATTCTAAGGTTATTGCTTATGGCGCCAATATTAGGCATTCCAAAAACCCTAGCCTCATTAACCAGTTTGGCCTTACCCCCAATGAGTACTTTTTAATTGTGGGTAGACTTATACCGGACAATAACTCCGACTTAATACTCGAAGGCTTTAAAAAGGCTAATTCCAATAAAAAGCTGGTGATTGTTGGTGACGTACCCTATCAAGACGCTTACGCGCAAAAAATGAAAGCCCAAGCCAGCGATCAAATATTATTTGTAGGTTATGTTACTGATAGTGAGGTACTTGCCGAGCTGTACCATCAATCTTATGCCTACCTCCATGGCCACGAATATGGGGGCACCAACCCTACTATGCTTAAAGCCATGGCTTATGGCTGCGCAATACTCGCTTTAGATACGGTTTTTAATAGAGAAATGCTTGAAAATGGCCAATTTGGTTGGTTTTTTCAAAAAACCTCTGACTCTGTTGCCTTATATTTGCAACAAGCAGAACATAACCCCCAAGCTGTTCAAATATTAAAAGAAAAAGCACGTGACGGGATTACCCAAAAATACAATTGGGACGAAGTAACGAGGGCTTATGTAACCGTTTTTAAAGCATTGATGACTAATGGCAAAAGCCACCCATAAGTATACCCTTTTACGATATATCATAGACGCTCCTGTTGTTATGGCGTCTTTTTTTATTTCATTAAGGCTGCTGCATTTACACGAGGGTCATTTTTATAGTGTTGCACTTTTACTTTTTGCTTTACTGAGTGTTATAATATGGTATGTGGCCGGATCTTTTTCGAGGCTATACGCCGAGCGCCGCTCTAATAAATTTTCGGAAGAAATTGTTTTTATTCTTTACTCGCTTATTTTATTTGGCATTTTAATTACGTCTAGTGCGTTTTTTTTAAGAGACTACCTAGCGTTTAGCGGTCTCTTTTTTGTTACTTTTTTAAGCGTGCTCTTTGTTACCGAAGCGGTAGCAAAATATATTATCAGAAAATTATTACACGCAGCCATTTTTCAGGGCGATTTTTTTGAAAACGTGTTAATTGTGGGTGTTACACCTAGCGCCATGGAACTCTACGAAACCATTAACCGCTATTACTATTACGGTTATAAATGTTATGGTTTTATAGATGACCATACCGCCAAACTTAATGGCAGCAGGTACCTGGGCAAACTAGACGCACTTGAATCTATATTAAAAGAAGGTAGTATTGATGAAGTAATGATTACGCTGCCTGCTAATGAGGCACTGCAAATCAAAGCATGCCTAGCACTTTGTGACATGTATAAAACAAAGGCGCGTATTGTACCCGATTTACAACAATACGTAGACGCGAGTGTACAGGTAAATAATATTGGACTACTCCCGGTAATTAATATTAGAGCCCTCCCACTCGATAAACCAGAAAATAAAATATTAAAGCGCGGTTTTGATATTGTTTTTTCGCTCCTGTTTTTTATACTACTAGGTTGGTGGCTACTTCCTATTATTTCATTACTTATTAGAGTAAGCTCGAGGGGGCCCGCTATTTTTAAACAAGAAAGATGGGGACTTAACAACGAAAAAATTACTTGCTATAAATTTAGAACCATGGTAAGTTCCTCTAACGATATAGACGAAGCGGGCAATTATAACCAGGCTACTAAAAATGATCCGCGCATTACTGCCATTGGTGCTTTTATGCGTAAAACCAATATGGACGAACTCCCTCAGTTTTGGAACGTACTGTTGGGCGATATGAGTGTGGTAGGACCCCGCCCGCACCCCACGCCACTAAATATGGCTTCTATGCATACCATTGACAATTACATGCTACGCCATATTGTTACCCCTGGTATTACCGGATGGGCGCAGGTAAATGGTTGCAGGGGCGAAACCAAAGCGCCTGGCTCTATGCAAAAACGCGTTAATTTTGATTTATACTATATACACCGCTGGACATTTTGGTTAGACTGTCAAATTATTTTACAAACCATTATTAATTTAATGAGAGGCGATCAAAACGCTTACTAACATCATGAAAAATAAACTTCTACTATTAAGCCTACTCATTACCATCTGCAGCTTGCAGCTTGGTGCACAAGAGGTATATGAAAACCATAGGTCGGAAGTATATAATTATATTGGGCGTATGGCGCAAAAGGGCCTTTTAGATTTTGAAGATCATATTAGGCCTTTAAGCAAAACTTATTTAGCCGCTTGTTTAGATACCATCGCTTTAAAAAGTAATAAGCTTAGTGTAACTGAAAAAAAGGAGCTTGCTTTTTACCAACAAGAATTTAATGCCGTTTCTGATAAAAACATAAACCTCAACCCTACGTTTTTTGCAAAAGATAAAGTAGGCAGATGGCGTAGTTTTTATACCGCCAATAAAAACACCAAATTATTTATTGACCCTGTTATTAGAGGTGCGGTAACCATGGGTGAAAATATCAATTACCAAACAAGGAGTACGGGTTTACATTTTTGGGGAACGGCGGGCAAACGTGTGGGTTTTCAGTTTTTCTTTAACGATGTAAATGAACAAGGGAAAGGCTTTGATACCAGCAGACAGGGCGTTCCGGGCACGGGTATGATTAGAAAAGATACCTCTGTATTTAAAAGTCAAAACTTTTCGGAATTTAGAGGTAGTATTAATTACGCCTTTAAAAATGGTAGCATTGCTTTTGGACAAGATCATTTACTGTATGGATACGGCGAAAACGGCCGTGTAGTGCTTTCTGATAAAGCGCCTAACTTTCCATTTATACGTTTTGATTATAGCCCCTTTAGTTGGCTACGTTTTAACAACACGCACGCTTGGTTAAATTCAAAAATTGTGGATACTGCACGCACGTATGGAACAGACAATATTGTATTTGGTGGCGAGCGTCAAGTATTTGTTCCAAAGTTTTTTTCGACCCATAGTATTTTAATTAAAGCCATGAAAGGGCTTGATGTAAGTTTTGGAGAATCGGTAGTATATAGTGATCGCCTCGATGTAGGCTATTTAATTCCAGTAATGTTTTATAAAGTGTATGATAATATTGTTAACAATTCTCATATACAAGCAGGCTCTAACGCACAAATATTTTTAAATGTGAGTAGCAGAAATCAACTTAAAAACACACACTTATATACCAGCGTTTTTATTGATGAAATAAGAATGAGTACCATTTTTGTACGAGCAAAAAGCAGGAATCAACTTGGTTACACGGTGGGTGGATCTGTTACCGACATTGGTGTGCCGTACTTAACTTTTAATGCTGAGTACACCCGCATTAATCCGTTTGTGTACAAGAATATCATTCCGGCACAATCCTATACTAGTCATGGATTTTTTATGGGCGATTGGATGGGTAGTAACGCCGATAGGCTTTTACTTTCTTTAAAATACACGCCTATCCCAAGGCTTAAATGTATGGTGCGTTATCAATCCATCAGAAAAGGCGACGAAGGCGCTATTGTAGATCAGTACCTGCAACAGCCGCAACCTGGGTTATTTGAGGGAGGATTTAATGCCCGTAATGAAATTTTTATCAACGCCCATTACGAACTGCTTAACGGCCTGACTTTCAATGGCTGGTATAGTAATTGGAACACCACGGGTGGCAGCTGGTCGCTGGGTGTAAGCTATGGCCTTTAACCGTATATTTGTTATATTTTAAATTTGAAGATGAACCCATTTAACATACGCCCCATTTTGCAATTTGGCATTACCGCCATTTTAGTTGTTGTACTTGGCCTAAGTGCAGGGGCACAAAGCAACTATACCGGCTTACCTAATTTAAAATTAGATAAGATGTCGGACCAACAAATTATGCA
>CAJBRT010000006.1 GCA_903958045.1 uncultured Bacteroidota bacterium
CAATCGCTACATATATACAGTATACAGGCTTGCCTGCATCGTAAAATTCTTTTTGATTGATAATGGTATCAACACAAATAGCTGTTTTACCAGTTTGACGGTCACCAATAACCAACTCACGTTGACCACGACCTACCGGAATCATCGCATCAATTGCTTTGATACCTGTTTGTAATGGTTCTTTTACTGGCTCACGATAAATAACACCCGGCGCTTTACGCTCAAGTGGCATTTCATATAAATCACCAGCAATTGGACCTTTACCATCAATAGGTTCGCCTAATGTGTTGATTACACGACCAACAACACCTTCACCTACTTTAATAGAGGCAATTTTACCAGTTCTTTTAACTTTTGCACCTTCTTTGATAGAGCCACTTTCTCCCATGAGTACCACACCCACATTGTCTTCTTCAAGGTTAAGGGCAATGGCTTTTGTGCCATTTTCAAATTCTACTAGTTCACCACTGCGTACGCCGTTAAGGCCATATACACGGGCAATACCGTCTCCCACTTGTAATACGGTACCTACTTCCTCTAAATCAGCACTTGCATTAAAATTGCTTAGTTGCTGTCTGAGTATCGCTGATATTTCATCGGGTTTAATGTCGGCCATGATATTCTATTTATAAATGATGATTTGTTATTGTTTATTACATCTGCTGAACATACAAGTTCTGCTGAAATTGTTTTTTAATATCTCTTAAATCTCTAACTACACTTGCATCTACTAAGTTGTTATCAAACTCAAGTACAAATCCACCAATTAATGAAGGATCTACTTTAGATGTTAATTCTACACTTGCAAATGAATGTGCTGTTTTTACTTTTTGCGCAATGGCATTTTGTACATCAGCGCTTACTTCCACAGCAGTAGTGAGTGTCACTTTATGAATGTCTTTTAAAGCATTGTATTGTTCCACAAATGCAGTTGCGATTTCAGGTAAATCACTTTCTCTTCCTTTTCTAACCAGCAGGTTATTAAAAGAAGCCGTAAGTTCACTAACCTTTCCAGTAGTAACTGCTGTAATGATGCTATTTTTTTGATCGGCCTTAATAATTGGGCTACGCAAAAGATTTACAAATTCTGCACTAGCCGCACATACTGCCTGCAAATATTTCATGTCTGCATAAGCTGCATCTAACTGCCCTTTTTCAATGGCTAAGTCTAATAAACTTTTTGCATACCTGCTTGCTAATCTTGGATTGGGCATTTTGCTTAGTTTAATTTAACGCCTTCAGCTAATTCGTTGATATACGTTTCTTGTGCCGCTTTGTTGCTTAGTTCTTTGTGTAACACTTTTTCAGCTACTTCAATAACAAGCGCACCCACCTGATTTTTTACATCTGTTAAAGCAGCATTTTTTTGTTGATTGATGGCAACCTGCGCATCAGCAACAATAGCGTCGTACTGCGCTTTTGCTTTTTCTTTAGCATCAGCAACCATTTTGTCAGCGGTTTCTTTTGCTTCTTTGATTAAAGTCGCTCTTTCTTCACGCGCCTTTGCAAGTAAAGCCTCGTTTTCTGATTGCATCGCTGCTAATTCAGATTTCATTTTATCGGCCTTCGCTAAAGCATCTTCGATACCTTGCTCACGATCGTTGATCGCTTTTAAAATAGGTTTCCATGCAAATTTTCCGAGCACTACGAGTAGTAAAAGGAATGCAACGGTGTTCCAGAATACAAGTCCGATATCAGGTAATACCAGCGGATTGATCTCTAACAACATAAAAGACATTTATCTTAATTAAAAAAAATCTTGAAAAAATACAAGGTCTGTTGCCCTTTGCGCGAGACCTTGTATAAAATTTTACGGACTAGCCGTTACCCAAAAGGGCTACTACCACTGCAAACAATGCAACTGCCTCTACGAAAGCCGCAGCTACGATCATGTTTGAACGGATTTCATTAGCAGCTTCTGGCTGACGTGCAATACCTTCTACTGCACCTTTACCAATCTGACCGATACCGATACCAGCACCGATAGCAGCTAATCCAGCGCCGATTGCGGCAACACTTCCTACTACCATTTTTTTACGTTTTAATTGTTATTGAAAAAAAGTTATTATCATTTTTTAGTGATGTGCTGCTTCTCCATGTGCATCATGGTGGTGCTCCTCTGTAGCCATTCCAATATACATTGCCGCAAGCATGGTAAAGATGAAGGCTTGCAAAAATGCAACCAACAACTCAATCATACCAATAAACACAGCAAAAGGAACCGCAATTGCAGAAGCAAAAACCGTTTTGAATATGAAGATTAAACAAATCAAACTTAATACTAGAATGTGGCCTGCAGTAATGTTCGCAAACAAACGAATCATTAAAGAAATAGGCTTTGTAAATACACCAATTAACTCGATCGGTGCTAAAAATAATTTCATGCTCCAGTGCATACCTGGCATCCAAAAAATGTGCTCCCAGTAACTTTTGTTGGCACTTAAATTCACCACAATAAACACACAAACAGCAAGCGTCATGGTAAATGCAATATTACCGCTCACGTTAGCGCCACCTGGGAAAAAAGGAATGAGCCCTAAAAAGTTATTGATTAAAATCAAAAAGAAAATAGTGAGCAAAAACGGCATGTATTTGCCAGCTTTTTTTGCGCCAATATTTGGAATAGCAACCTCGTCTCTTACAAATAAAATAATAGGCTCCATAAAAGATTGAAGACCCTTAGGTGCCGATTTTACACCTGTTTTTTTATATCCTGCAGCAGCACTTAACAACACTACTAGTAAAATAAAAACAGAAATGAATAAACTTGCTACGTTTTTGGTGATTGAAAAATCCCAGAGTTGCTTGCTTGCTTCGACATCAACGTTTCCAGCTGCATCCACAATTTTTGTTTTACCCTCCACAAGTTTATAATCAAAATTGCCTTTGTATACTGCTGGTTCGTGGTGTTCGTCTACTAATTTTTCTGAAGAAAAAACTTCAAAGCCTTTTGACGTTTTTAAGATCACCGGTAAAGGAATAGATACATGGCCCCACATATGCCAGCTATGATCGTCTTTGATATGCTCTAAAATGGTTTCGGTTACATTAAAATCACCTTCTTTTTTAGCACCATGCGCTTCTACGGCGGCAGGGGCTGCAGCACCCGCCTGTGTAGTGGCTGGTGTATGATTTTCTCCGGCAAATGCCTGGGTCGCTATCAGCAACGAAAAAACGCTGAAAGTCTTTACCAGTAAAGATTTAATGCTTCTAAACGTCATACCTTTCTCGAAATTTGCGGCAAAGATAAGGATTATACCCCTGAAATCAGTAAAAGAAGGCAACTAAAATTGAAGAAAAATAGGGCTTTTTTTGGCTCAAAACCTATACAGAAAGGGGGTCTTTCTTTTCAAATTGCATTTCGTACAAACGGGCATAAAAACCGTTCTTTTGAAGTAAAGATTCATGGTTTCCGGTTTCTTTTACCTCCCCTTTGTCGAGCACAATGATCAAATCGGCCTTTCTAATGGTGGAGAGGCGGTGGGCAATAACAATTGAGGTTCTGCCAGTTATGAGGGTTTCAGTGGCATTTTCAATGAGTAATTCCGTTTCTGAATCCACCGAAGAAGTGGCTTCGTCCAGCACTAACACAGATGGATTATAGAGTAAAGCCCTAATAAAAGATATCAGTTGACGCTGCCCCAAACTCAGGGTGGCGCCCCGCTCCATCACATGATACTGGTATCCACCCGGTAATTGCATGATAAAATCGTGTAGGCCCATCATTTTAGCTGCCTTTACAACTTCCTCCTCCGTAATGGCAGGATTGCGAAGGGTAATATTGTCCAAAATAGACCCTGAAAACAAAAAGACATCCTGCAAAACCACGCCAATATTGCGTCTTAGGCTTTCTAGGGTATAAGCAGTAATTGGCTTCTGGTCTAAAAGCAACTCCCCTTTATGAATGGAATAAAGCCTATTGAGCAGGCTAATGATAGAAGTTTTGCCACTACCCGTATGGCCTACAAGCGCCACCGTCTGGCCTGCCCCAATAGAAAAATGGATCCCTTTTAACACGTACTGGTCCTCTTTGTAGGCAAACCAAACGTCTTTAAAGTCGATATTCCCCTTTAAAATGCCTGCATCTATGCTATCCGCGCTATCCGGGGGCATTTCATCGGAGTTGTCCATCACTTTAAACACCCTCTCGGC
>CAJBRT010000007.1 GCA_903958045.1 uncultured Bacteroidota bacterium
AAAATCTACAGTTACTGGAAAATCGGAAAGCCTTTCCTTAAACGTTTTATAGTGCTGAAACGCTAATATAGTTGTAGGCACAAGCACGGCGGCCTGCTTCCCATCCACCACCGATTTAAACGCCGCACGTACCGCCACTTCTGTTTTACCAAACCCCACATCACCACAAACCAGCCTATCCATGGGCGAGGTAGACTCCATATCGCGCTTAACATCCTGTGTCGCTTTGTACTGGTCCGGCGTGTCTTCGTAAATAAAAGAAGCTTCAAGTTCTGTTTGTAAATAATTATCGGGCGCATGCGCAAAACCTACTTGTGATTTACGCGCTGCATATAATTTAATCAAATCAAAAGCCACTTCTTTAACCTTTGCTTTTGTTTTTTCTTTGAGCTTGGCCCACACATCAGATCCAAGCTTATTTATTTTAGGCACTGTGCCTTCTTTGCCCGTATACTTTGATATTTTATGTAGCGAATTAATATTGACATATAAAATATCGCCCTCTTTATAAATGATGCGCACCGCCTCTTGCGTTTTACCATTGACTTCAATTTTTTGAAGCCCAGAGTACGTACCCACACCATGATCGATATGTGTTACATAATCGCCAGGTTGCAAGTCCCGTAAGGTTTTGAGCGTAATGGCTTTGTTTTTATTATAGGCCTGCTTAACCTTGTATTTATGGTAACGCTGAAAAATTTGATGATCGGTGTAACAAACAATTTTTAAATCGTTGTCAATAAATCCTTCATGAATACTAGTAGGAACCGGAACAAAATTAATTTCTGTTTTGAGGTCTACAAAAATGCTATGTAAGCGTTCTAATTGCTTTACCTGCTCTGCAAAAATATACAACGAATACCCAGCACCTTCGTGTGCTTTTAAATCTTTGATGAGTAAATCAAACTGTCTATTAAAAGAAGGCTGTGGTTTGGTATGGCATTCTATTTCGAGGGTGGCGCTACCTGCATGCATGCCAAACTCAATGTGGTGGCGGCCCGCAAGGGACGCCATCATATCTTCGGAAGTAATAAAGTCGTGCAGGGTAACGTCCTGCATGACGCGGGTATCGTCTTCGTCGTCACTATTTTGCATGCGGTAACCGCTATCGAGTAATGACACAAAACCTTCAAGGTCTTCGTATTGTTGTGTTACTTTTTCCGCTATAAAAGAAAGGTCTTTGGTCCATACCACCGTGTTTTCTTTTAAGAATTCGAAGAGCGAAACTTTTTCGCCGGTAGAAAATTGTGTTTCTACATTGGGGATGATATTAACCTGTAATAATTTTCTTTCGGAGAGCTGTGTTTCTGGATCAAAAATTCGAATAGAGTCTACTTCGTTTCCAAAAAGCTCGACACGGTAGGGCTTTTCGTTACCAAAAGAATAGATATCTAAAATACCGCCTCTAATGGCAAACTGTCCTGGCTCATACACAAAGTCGGAACGCTTGAAACCATACATCACAAAGAGTTCTAGCAAACTCTCTACATTAATGGTGTCATTGGTTTTGATAGAAATAATATTGGATTTTAGCGTTTCCGAGAGCACTACTTTTTCAAAAATAGCTTCGGGATACGTGACCAACATTTTTTTGTTGCCCCCCGCCGCTAACTTCGTTAGCGCCTCGGTCCGGAGCATCACATGGGAACTGTTTAAAAGCTTAAAGTTCTTTCTGTTTTTGAAAGACGAAGGAAAATAAAATACATCCAGTGCCTTCGAAACATTTTCGAGTGTGTTGTGAAAATAAGCCGCTTCTTCGGCGTCTTGTAATATCACAATATGATTGAGCGAATCGGTGCTCGCGTGTGCAAATACACCGGCTACAAAAAATTCGGGACTGCTACCTTGGAGGTTTTTTAAAAAGATTTTTTGGGGTTCAGGCAATAGAAGGCTGCTCACCAATTGATTGAGGTGGGGGGCGTTATTAAACTGCGCTAGCAACACATCCAAATTCATAAGCTCTTCTCCGGCGCAAAGATAACAAAACAGGGCCCAAAGTCATGAGCCGCCCCAAATTAAACCGCGCGCAAACGGATGAGCAGCTGCTCAATTAGTAACTCGCATCCACATTGACGCTTATTTGAAGACGCGTTTGCTTGCCAACCTCCACCCTGCACAGCCCAATATTGTTTTTCTCGTCAAATTGGTTGGCAAAAAAGGCGCCGCCTTTTAGTACAAAAACGGAGTAGGTGCCCGCCGGAAGTGCCGCGCTAAACTGCCCGGCCTCGTTGGTGTCCAATTTTTGTACCAAACGCGTATTCACCATAGAAAAAAGTGGACTTGTGCCCATTTGTTTAACCTTACTGATATGCGTAGAATCGTAAATATAAACAGTAGTCTTAAACGCCTTTGGCGTGGGCATGGGCGCACCAACCATGGGCATCTGATTACCCGTAATTTCAGTGACTTCCCCCACAATACCTTGGGTAATGGTAGTAGCCTGGGTAGCTGCTGCTTCTGGGGTGCTCGACGCTTTTGGGGTCTTGCAAGCAATCCCCCAAAAAATGAGGGTAAATACGTAAAAAAGAACTCGTTTCATATAGCAAAGTTAAAAGGTAATTGAGTATTTTTAGTTCAATATAAAAGCCCCCGTGGCATTAATGTGAAGATATATGAAAACACTTAGTTTGAATAGAACCATTCGTTTTTTTGTGACATTGTTTTTCTGTGCATTTTTTGCAACCTTAACATTTGCGCAAACAACAACCGAGCCAGCCATACTTGATCGAACTGCAAAAGCATTAAAAATTGCAGACAATGAAAATTATATCAAAGCATTATCGCTTGCCAAACAAAAAGGGTGGGCTTTAACTTTTACCGACAATGAAGGTAATGTAGGAAAGCTAGTGGGTGTAGACGCCTTTAACTTGCCAAAATATTTTATCGCACACAACAACGCCATTGCTGCCAATACAACAAGAGCCAATCAATTATGGCCAGGCGGATCTTCGGGGCTTAATTTATCCGGATCATCCAACGCGGTAAAAAATAAATTGGGCGTTTGGGATGGCGGTAAAATTTTAACGACACACGTAGAACTTGTTAATAGAGTTACGCAAAAAGATAATTCGGCTGTTCTTTCTGATCATGGCACACACGTAACAGGCACCATGATTGCGAGCGGCGTAAACCCAAGTGCAAAAGGAATGGCCTATGGTATTCAAGGCATTATTGCGTATGATTTTAGTGGCGATAAACCTGAAATTGCAACAGAAGCACCGAGCCTATTAATCTCTAATCACTCCTATGGTATAATTAGTGGATGGAATTATAACTCTTCTCAAAGTAGATGGGAATTTCACGGCCGTTCTACAGACAATGAAGATTATAAATTTGGTTATTACAGCAACGATGCACAACTCATAGATTCTATTGCATACAATGCACCTTATTACCTCTATGTAAAATCGGCGGGTAATAGTAGAAATCAAAATGGCCCTGCTGTTGGTCAACCTTTTTTCAGATACAATGCAAGTAACTCTATGGCTACTGCTGGCAATAGGCCCGATGGTATCAGTAGCAATGATGGTTATGGAATTGTTTCTTGGGAAGGCAATGCAAAAAATATTTTAACCGTGGGTGCCGTTAACGGTATCTCCTCTATTTACAGTAGACCCGAAGATGTGGGGATGAGTAGTTTTAGTGCTTGGGGCCCTACCGATGATGGTCGTATCAAACCAGACGTAGTTGCAAATGGTGTAGGACTTTTATCAAGTGTTTCCTCTTCCAATACAAGCTATGCAAGTTTAAGTGGAACCTCCATGTCTTCACCCAATGCATCTGGTTCTCTATTGTTATTACAAGAATTATATGCCCGTTTAAAAAATGGTGAATTTTTAAGAGCTGCCACAATAAAAGGTCTAGCCATTCATACAGCCAGCGAAGCAGGTAGCGCACCAGGTCCCGATTATAAATTTGGTTTTGGACTTTTAAACGTAGAAAAAGCAGCATCGGTAATTTCTGCATCTGTGGCCAATAATAATAATGCAAGTAGTGAGCACTTGATGTTTGAAAATGTATTTAATGCAACTACTACTACTTTTTCTACGAGTGTTATCGCTTCTGGTAAAGGTCAATTAAGGGCTACCATTTCTTGGACCGATCCAAAAGGAAATGTAGAAACCGTAAACGTATTAAATGATCCAACACCAAAACTTGTAAACGACTTAGACGTTCGTATCACAACCAACAATGGCGCTAAAATATTTAGACCATGGGTTATGATTCCATCAAGCCCTAGTAGTGATCCTTCACCAGGTGATAACGTATTAGATAACGCAGAAGTGGTGGATGTAGATAGTACCATTCCTGGTCAATCCTATACCGTTACTGTTAGTTATAAAAACACATTACAAAGAGGTACCCAAGCCTATTCGCTACTGGTAAGTGGTGTGGGCGGAACGGCTTACTGCGCATCAGCAGCATCTTCTAATGTTGGTGGTAAAATTGATAGCGTAAGCTTTAGAACCATTCGTTATTCAAATCCAACAGGTGGCACTACCTACACAGACAACACAAAAATTGTAGCGCAAGTAGAACCATTACAAAGCGTTCCATTTTATGTTCGTGCAAGTAGTTCGGATGCAACCAACAATAATAAAATTGGAAAAATATTTATCGACTACAATAACAATGGATCTTTTACCGACGATAACGAACTAGTAGCAACCAGTGGTAACCTGGCAAATGCAGCTGCGTTCACAGGTAACATTGCAATCCCTAACACAGTAACCATTGGTAATATTTTAAGAATGCGCATTGTGCTTCAAGAAACATCGAGTGCTGCAGAGGTGAATGCATGTGGCAGTTATGCAAAAGGGGAAACACAGGATTACCGTTTGTTAGTAATCAATCCATCTAACGATGTATCTGTTACGAGCATCACCAATCCTGGAAGTTTAGAGTGCGCCGATAGTACTCAATATTTAACGGTACAACTAAGAAACAATGGTACAGCACCTGCCGATAATGTAAGCGTAAATGCAGTTATCAAAGAAGGCAATACGGTAATAGCTACCATTAATGCACCTTATCCTGGAACCATTCCGGGCCAAACAAATGTGAGCCTTACACTTCAAAAACCATTTATCACCAAACCAAACACTTCTTATAATGTTGCGGTGTCTGTTAATTTTACAGCAGATCAAAACCCTACCAACAACTCCATTGTAAATGATGTTACCATTGGTAACAAGTCTGGAACTCCGGATGCAATAGGAACTATTTGCGGTACCAATGCTATTTTAAAAGTGAATAATCCAGAAGCAAATGCGAATTACTTTTGGTACAGCAGTGCTTCAAGCATTACACCTATTGCTGCTGGTCCAACACTAAATACAAACACCATCCCATCCAATAAAACCTATTATGTAGGAAGAGAAATGAAAACGACGGTTGGACTTCCCAACAAAATGGTGCACCCCGATGGTGGTTACAATAGTTTTAGCGGAAACTTTGTACGCATCAACAATTCAGTTCCTGTAATTATAGAAAGTGCTAGACTTTATATTGGCAACCCAGGAACCGTGCAAGTGATGCTTGCCGATTTAGGAACCCTCAATGCAAATGGCAGCTACACCTACTTCCCATTAAGCAGCGTTACCTTTAATGTAACGGCTACCAATCCTACCCCAGCAGGTGGTGCAGTAACAGGGAATCCAGTAGGTGATACCGGTGCCATTTACCAATTAAATTTACCCGTGAACACACCGGGCGATCACGTACTCATGGTTACCTGTTCTAATGGTGCAACTATTTTTAGAAATAACAATATGGTAGGTGCTACGTATCCAATGCCAGTGCCAGGTGTATTTAGCATTACCGGAAATAGTGTGAACTGGGGATCTACCAACGACCCTAATCCATTCTATTACTTCTTCTATAACATGAAAATTAGAACACAAGCAGGTTGTGTAAGTGATAAAGCAACTATTGTAGCAACAAACGTTGTTGCACCAACCATTACCAAAGTTGCCGATTCACTGGCTAGTAGCGCGACATCTGGCAATCAGTGGTTTTTTAATGATGCTCCTATTGCAGGTGAAACAGGACAAAAAACCAAGTTAAGACAATCGGGTGCTTACAAGGTGGTGGTAACAGATGCAACAGGTTGTTCTCAAACCTCTAATATCATCAACCACGTAGTAACTGCTTTGCCACCAGAAGTAGTAGCCAAAGAAATTAATTTAACAGTATCGCCTAACCCTAACAATGGTAAATTCCAATTACGCTTTGAAGTTAAAAATAGGGCGCCTTTAAACATTGATATTTTAACCGCCAGTGGCCAAAAAGTATTTACGGAGTCGACGCCAAATTTCAATGGCATATACAGTAGAGAAATCAATATTGGAAAACCAAGCTCGGCGTATTATTTGTTAAAAATTGAGCATAACAAAAAAACATACACTCAAAAAGTAATTATCATAGACTAGTTAGGGGCGTCTAGCGTACCTTTATGGTATGAAAAAGATTTACCTCCTGATATGTATAATAGCTGCTTGCTTTACAACAAGCAGCTATTCTTTTGCTCAAAAAAATGAGAAAAGAACGGGTTTCTTAAAAGACAGCACAACGCAAATGCCCATCGTACTTGCAAGTGTTACCAATTTAACTACCCGCGAAACAGTCATGACTAGTAGTACTGGTAAATTTTCAATTGCAGTAAAGCCCAAAGAAATTTTATCTTTTGCAGCTGTTGGTTATTATTTTGATACGCTAACAATTACTTCTGAAAATAATACAGCCACCATCGCTGCATTTTTAAAACCACTAGGCGCTTATTTAGGTAACGTTACGGTGAGTAGTAAAGGGCTGAATAGATACCAATTAGATAGTATTGAACGCCGCAAAGAATTTTTACAAGGCATTGCGGGTTATATGATACCGGCTGTTGCCAAAGCAAATTCGGGTGCAGGGATCGCACTAAATATTGACCGTTTTTCTAGAAATGAAAAAAAGAAAAGAAGGGCCTACACTTTTTATGAAGACAACGAAAATGAAGCGTATATCAATTACCGGTTTACACCAGAACTAGTGGCTGCTCTTACTGGATTTAAAAACGATGAGCTGCAAGCATTTATGCAAACCTACCGGCCTTCTACGGCTTGGTTACGTGCAAATCTTACCAGAGAAGATTTAGTATATTATATCAATGCGCAGTTAAAAAATTACAAGCCTACTCGTAACGAAGTGCGTTGATTGGATTGAGTTTAGCGGCTTTCATGGCAGGATAAATTCCAGCGCCAAGGCCCACAGCGGTACAAATAACAATACCCGTAATAACCCAACCCCATGGAATAATAAATCCGGTATTTAAATAGATGGCAAAAATATTCCCAACACCAACACCAAGTAAAATTCCAAAAAAGGCACCCAGCAAACTAATAATCACACTCTCAAATAAAAACTGCTGACGTACATTTTTACTTTTGCCGCCAATGGCTTTAATAAGCCCCACTTCTTTGGTTCGTTCATTAACGGCCACGAGCATAATATTCATTAAGCCTATTGCGGCACCAATCAGTGTAATAAGTCCAATAGCACCCGCAGATCCAGTAATGCTGCTTAAAAAGCCAATAAACAATTCGGCAAACTTGTCACTTTTTTCAATCACAAAATTATCTGTTTCGGTAGGCATTAATTTACGAATCGATCTAAAATAAGCCGTAGCCTGACCCGCAGCAGGATCAATTTCTTTAACATTGGCAACCATCACACCCATCAAATAAGAGTTACTTGCATTGCCATACTTTCTAATATTATTGTAAGTAGTAATGATAACATCGTCTTGACGCATCATAGCACTAGAACCCTTTGCTTTTAATAGACCTACCACACGGTATGGCGCACCACTTACCCGCACAATTTTATCTAGGCATCTTTCTGGCTTGTCACCAAATAAGGTAACCGCTACTGCATTGCCTAAAATACAAACGTTACGACCACTTTGTAAATCCTGTTCGTTTAAATTTCTTCCCTGAATTAAGGTGTAACCACTCACCGCTAAATAATTTTCATCACCACCCATCAGGGTAATTTGCGGATTGGTTTTTTTATCTTGATAATGAATTTCTTGACCTCCCGGACCTCTTCTATAAATACTTACAAAAGCATTTGGAAAGCTGTACGTTTTTTTAAAAAACTCAGCGTCTTCTTTACGAATAGGTTTATCTAAATTTGATTTTTTTTCTTTTTGACCACGCACCGATTTTGCTACATTAGAATTATTGCCCCCCATTCTTACCCTCGAATTTTTATACCTAATATTAAAGGCATTGGTACCCATCGACGAAAAGCTTTCTTTTAAACTCTGGTTCATGGCTTCAATAGCCGTAATAATTCCAATCAGCGCCATAATACCAAATGCAATAATAGCTACGGTAATACTCGTACGCAATTTATTGGCACGAACCGTGCGCCATGCAAGTGCTAAAGAATCTAAAGAAGTCATTCCTGCCATAATAGTAGCATTATAGCTGTAAAGATAGCACAGATTGAGCAGCCCCTAAACAGCGGGCCTAAAAAAAAGTGAGGAGCGGTAACCAATCCATAAGTATGGTAAAATACTAAAAGTAAAGCCAGCTTAGAAGCGCAGAAGGCCAGATACCAAGGATTACAATGAGTGCAGCCACCCCAATCAATGCGGCCTTAAAACCACCTGAAATAGGCAGGGTTTCCGGATCGCCGGCTTTAAAATACATGGCCTGAATCACTCTAAAGTAATAGTACACGCTTACGGCTGCTAAAAGCACGGCTACAATAATGAGCCAAAGTGCTCCACCTGCTTGCATGGCACCTGCGAGTACATAGTATTTAGCAAAGAAGCCGGCCGTTAAAGGAATACCAGATAGCGATAACAAAGAAACGGTTGCTGCAAAAGCAAGTACCGGTTCTTTTTTAGCAAGCCCGTTAAATCCATCTAATGTATAATCCTGTAATTTAATGAGCACTGCAAAAATACTAATGGTTGCTAAACTATACGCAGCTGCATACAACAACATCCCTTCTTTTGCAATTTCTGTATTATTGGCATAGAGTGCAAAAAGCATAAAGCCCGCTTGCGCAATACTAGAATACGCGAGCATACGTTTAACACTTTGCTGAAATACAGCTGTGATATTTCCAATTAATAAAGTTGTAACAATGGCAAAGTCAACAATAATATGCCAAGTAGGTCCAAGAACCATGTACTGATTTTCAAAAACGCGAATAAATGCAAGCATACCAGCAGCCTTTACAATCGTAGACATAAAAGATGTAAATACACTAGGTGCACCATCATACACGTCGGGTGTCCAAAAATGAAAAGGAGCAGCGGATACTTTAAAAGACATAGAAGCAAAAAGTAGTAAAACGCCTGCTACAAGTAGGTATGGAGGTTGTTGAGAGGCAGTAATCACCCCTCTTATACCTGCATTATGTACCATACCAAAATTACCAGTTGCGCCATACATGAGCGCAATACCCATGAGCATTACACCGGTAGAAAAAGCACCCATTAAAAAATACTTCAGCGACGCTTCATTACTTTTTAAATTTCTTTTGTCAGCGCCTGTTAAAATATAAAGGGGTATCGATAAAATTTCTACGCCAATAAATAACATGAGTAGTCCATTAAATGAACTTATAATAGCAACGCCACAAAGCACAAAAAAGATAAGTGCAAAATACTCTGCCACATTAACGCCCACTTCGGTGATATCACTTGCGCTTAACACTAAATAAATAAATGTGGCGCCATATGCAATACAGTTAAAAAACAAACCATAACGCTGGGTTACAATTAAATCGTGGGTATTGATATCAAATGAAAACAGATTGTACATTTCCATTAAATTGGCTGCGAGTAATACAAGCACGCCCACTGTTGCAATGTTTTTAATGATTGTTTTGTTGGTGGTAAAAATGCCACTAAACATCATCACAACTCCCAGTAAAGCCGATACAATAATTGCGTTCATAAGAAATTATTTTATAACGAGTAAAGCGTTAACAGAATCTTTGGTTAAATCAATGAGTGGTTGCGGGTAAACACCCAGCGCTATAACAGCTATAACAATTACAATAAGCACCCACTTGCTATAACTATTTATTTCGGTAGCATTTGCTGTAACAACAGATACTTCACCAAATAATACTTTTTGTACCATTTGAAGCGTGTAGATAGCGCCTAAAATAATACTCACACCAGCTACAGCAGCAATCCAAATATTGTATTGGAATAATCCATTGAAGAGTAAGAATTCACCAATAAAAGCATTGGTTAGCGGTAAAGCAATATTTGCAAAAGCGAGTACCACAAATAAGATAGCCATGGTTGGTGCTTTGGTAGCAAGCCCACCTAGTTCCGATAATTTACGCGTACCTAATGTAGATTCAATTGCATTGGCAAGTATCCAAAGTCCAATCACGTTAATGCCGTGGTTAAACATTTGCACTTGCACCCCTTGTAATCCGAGTGTGTCGCCAGCAAAAATAGCAGCCGCCATGAGTCCAATATGCGCAATAGAGGAATAGGCAATTAAACGCTTGATATCATCTTGTTGAATCGCAATTAGAGAAGCGTAAATCATACCAATTACCGATAGTATTACAATAGGCATTGCAAATGCCGAAGAAGCAACCGGAAATAAAGGCAACACCCAACGTATCACTGCAAATAAACCCATTTTAACCATCACGCCGCTAAGCACCATCGTAGTGGCCGTTGGCGCCTGCTCGTAAGCATCTGGCTGCCAGGTATGCAAAGGAAAGATGGGCATTTTAATGGCGAATGCTATAAAAAATAAAATGAAAGGAAGTGTTTCTTGACCACTTAATAAATCGGTGTTGGTAAAAGATGACCAAGCAAAACTTTGATCTTTGGTGTGCAGGTAAACAAATAAAATACCTACGAGCATTAATAAAGAACCAATAAACGTATAAATGAAAAACTTAAAGGTAACGGCAATTCTTTTTTCACCACCCCATATAGAAGATAAAAAGTAAACCGGAATCAATGCAAGCTCCCAAAAGAAATAAAATAGTAGTGCATCCATTGAAATAAACACGCCTATTAAGCCTGACTGTGCGAGTAACATCAATGCATAAAAAACACCTGGGTTAGTATAATTATTATTTCGTGTTGCAATAAAAATAAGCGGCATACTAATCGCTGTTAACAACACCAGCATTTTAGACATCCCATCTAACGCTACACTAAAGCTTGCTCCAATGTTAGGCAACCAAGACGCTTCAAACTGATGCATAGAAGCTGGCATGGCATAAATACCAATCACAGCAGTTAATAAAGTAACCACCGATGCTACTATTGCCCAGTTGCTTGCTGCTTTTTGTTCTTTAATAAAGAACCCTAAAATACCTGCAACCAGCGGAATAAAAAGTAATAAAACAGGAATCATATCTTTTATTTAACGTTAATAGAACGGTTAAAGGATCTACTAAAATATTTTATGAATAAAACGCATAATGGTTGTGTCATTAAACCAAATAATAATAAAGAGCACAAGTGCCATTACCATCATTAAAATATAACTACCCACTTGCCCACTTTGTACCAATCTAAATTGACGACTACCATAGCCCACTAATTTACCTACCCCATTAACAGCGCCATCAATCACATATTTTTCAATCGTATTTTTCAAAAATCCTGCAAACCAGTGTAGCGGATTTACAATTACGGTATCATAGAGTTCATCGATATACCATTTGTTTTCTAAAACTTTTGCAATACCCGTATTAGGTTCGGTACTGCTATATTTTTTAAACTTGGTAACCGCATATACGATCACAATTAAGATAATAGTAGTAGCGGTACCCATTAAAATCCATTCGGTAGAATGCTCTAAATGATGCGCGTGTGTTAATGCAGCAGAACCCGCAAACACAGGTGCCAAAAAGTGCTCTAATGCATGTGCGTTGGGTGCAAATAGTTCAGGAATACCAATAAAGCCTGCTACCACCGCAAAAAATGCCAATACCATTAATGGTAACGTCATCGCAATTGGACTTTCATGTAAATGCTCCTGTTGGTGCGCCGTACCTCTGAAGTTTCCTAAGAAGGTAAGACTATATAACCTAAACATATAAAAAGCAGTGAGTAATGCACCACACATACCTACATAATAGAAAATAGGATTGGTGGCATAGGCTGCCATTAAAATTTCATCTTTTGAAAAGAAACCAGAAAATGGAGGCACTCCGGCAATGGCAATACATCCTAATAAAAAGGTAAGATGCGTAATAGGTAATTTGCTTTTGAGTCCACCCATTTTAGTAATGTCTTGTTCGTGATGCATGGCATGAATTACAGAACCTGCACCTAAAAACAATAAGGCTTTAAAAAACGCATGCGTCATTACGTGAAACACAGCGCCGGTATAAGCACCTACGCCTAAACCTAAAAACATATAACCTAACTGACTTACTGTTGAATAAGCGAGTACTTTTTTAATATCGTTTTGCTTGAGTGCAATGGTTGCTGCAAAAATGGCGGTTGATAAACCAATCACCGCAACAAGTGTTTGTGTTGCCGGCGCCATGGTATATAAAATGTTGCTTCGTGCAATCATATAAATACCAGCCGTCACCATGGTAGCCGCGTGGATAAGCGCAGACACAGGTGTTGGACCCGCCATCGCATCTGGGAGCCAGGTATACAAAGGAATTTGAGCACTCTTACCCATCGCACCTACAAATAATAAAGTAGTGATGATGGTAATATCGGTAGCAGATAACTGAGATACAGCTGCAAAAACAGAAGCGTAAGAAACGGTTCCTAATTTAACAATCAACCAAAATACAGCGAGTAAAAAACCAAGGTCGCCAATTCGGTTCATGATAAATGCCTTTTTAGCAGCGGCGTTGTAATTGTTGTTTTTGAACCAAAAACCAATCAGTAAATAAGAACATAAACCTACGCCTTCCCAACCAATAAACATGATAACGTAGTTGCCACCTAATACCAGTAACAACATCGAAAACACAAACAAATTTAAATAGGCAAAATACCTACCAAAATGCATGGGCTCTTCTTCGTGCATATATGCAGTCGAGTACAAATGAATTAGAAATCCAATACCCGTAATAATGAGTAAGAATAAAGAAGACAATGGATCTACTAAAAATTCGAAAGGAATGATTAAAGATCCAACATGGATAAAATTGAAAAGTTGCACGGTTGCACCGCCACCATTTTTAACATCAAAGAAAATCAATAAGCTCACCACAAAAGAGGCCAGCATAGCGCCAGATCCAATGATACCAATCATGGATTTGGATAATGATTTTCTAAAGAGTCCGTTAACCAGAAAACCGAGTAACGGAAAAAGGGGCACTAAATAAACAAGCTTACTCATATCCTAGTTAGTTTTTTAATCTATTCAAGAAGTTAATATCTACACTGTGTACATTTCTGTACATCATTACTATAATGGCAAGTCCAACACTTACCTCTGCAGCTGCAACCACCATAATAAAAAATACAAAGAGTTGCGCCTCGATTCCAATCATAGAGGTTTTGTCTCCGGCAAGTGCAGCGGTATTGTGCACCTTAGAAAACGCAACGAGTAATAAATTAACAGCGTTTAACATGAGCTCGATACACATGAAAACGATGATGGCATTTCGACGTGTTAAAACCCCAACAATGCCAATACTAAATAAGGCAAGACAGAGGTAGATATAATATTGAATAGGCATATGCGAATACTTTAATGTTAATTATGCTTTTTTACCAATAACAACGGCGCCAACCATGGCACTCAAAAACAACACACTACTAATTTCAAAAGGCACTACAAAATCGTTAAAGAGCGCCTTTCCTAAATTTTTAATTAGTCCTATTTCACCCGTTCCCATCGTTACTGCGATATTGTTTAATTCGTTGGCTTGCTTTACCAGTGATACCAACACCATTAAAAAACAACCACCCGCAATTACACCAGCGAGTTTTAACCAATTGTTTTTTTGCGGCTCGGTAGATGCATTAAGGTTCATAAGCATGATCACAAATAGAAATAATACCATGATTGCACCCGCATAAACGATAAGGTTTACAATGGCCAAAAACTGTGCATTCAATAATATGTAATGACCAGAGATGGCAAAAAATACAGCAATCAACCAAAGCACACTATGCACTGGGTTTTTACTAACCACCACCATCACAGCACTAAAAAGCGCAAGCACTGTTAAAAAGTAAAATAAGAATTGTGTAATACTCATGCGTTCGTTATTAATTTCTTTGACCCTTTGCTTCGGCGTACGCCTCAGGTTCCGTTACCGGATTTGGGATTAATAAATGATCTTTTCCATAAATAAAACCAGTGCGCGTAAAATTAGCTGGCGCAAATGTTTCACTTAAATAAATGGCGTCTTTAGGACAAGCTTCTTCACAAAGGCCACAAAAAATACAACGCAGCATATTAATTTCGTACTTGGCTGCATATTTTTCTTCGCGGTATAAATTTTCTTGACCCACTTCACGCTCTGCAGCTTCCATGGTAATGGCTTCGGCAGGACAAGCCACTGCACAAAGGCCACAAGCCGTACAACGCTCTCTACCCTCTTCGTCTCTGTTTAAAACATGAAGCCCTCTAAATACCGGACTAAACTCACGTTTTTGCTCCGGATAACGAATGGTAGGTTGCTTTTTAAAAATGTGACTAAATGTAATAGCCATTCCTTTTAATATACCAGGAATGTATAAGCGCTCCATGAATGTCATGGGCTTCCTTGATACTTCCTGTGCTCTATTGGTTAACGCCTGCATAGCTAATTGAATTAATATTTTAAACGCCTGCTTTTAATAAAATAAGTGCACCGGTAACAAGCATGTTAAAGAGTGCAAGTGGAATCATGGTTTTCCAACCCAAGTTCATGAGTTGATCATATCTAAAACGTGGAACCGTCCAACGAATCCACATAAATACAAAAATGAAAATAGCAATTTTAGTAAGTAGCGCAGCTACACCAATAATCGCTGCAATGTTTGGAGCCAGTGTGCTTTCGTCTAAGAAAGGAACATCAAAACCACCAAAATATAAAGAAGCCATTACCGCACTACTCATAATCATATTGATGTATTCAGAGAACAAATAGAAACCAAGTTTCATAGAAGAATACTCCTGGTGGTAACCAAAGTTTAATTCGTTTTCTGCTTCTGGTAAATCAAAAGGGGTTCTGTTACACTCTGCGAGTGCACAAACAAAAAAGATAATAAAGCCAAGTGGCTGGTATACAATATTCCAGTAACTGCCAGCGGCCATTTGACCATCTACAATTGTTTTTAAACTGAGTGATCCTGAAAGCATTAATACCGCAATGAGTGATAAACCCATCGCAAGTTCATAACTAATGGCTTGAGACGCACCACGTAGTGCTGCCATTAATGAAAACTTATTGTTAGACGCCCATCCACCAATCATCATGCCGTACACACCCATACTCACCACACCAAAAATGTATAAAATACCAATATTGATATCTGCAATTTGTAAATCTATTTTACGATCAAAGATTTCGATATGACTACTCCAAGGAATGACAGAGCAGGTCATAAGTGCTGCCGTCATGGCAAGTCCTGGACCTAATACAAACAATGCTTTATTAGAACTCGTAGGAATAATTTCTTCCTTCATGATGAGTTTTAATCCATCGGCAAAAGGTTGTAGGAGACCAAAAGGTCCGGCCCTGTTAGGTCCTGGGCGGTCTTGTAAAACAGCGGCCACTTTGCGTTCTGCAAAAGTGGTATATAAGGCAATACCCAAGCTTGCAAACACAATGATTGCAATGAGTACTAATTTTTCGATGATTAAAAGCCAATCTACAGCAAGTAATGTCATGTCTTAATCTAATTTATAAAGATGAGTCTTTGTTTACTTCACTCACACTATGAATATCCATTAATAAATGTGGCGCGCGTCCATCATTTACTGCAGCAAAAGTTTCGGTAGGCTTGTGCATGCCCACAGAACCTTGGTAATGACCCTGCGCAATAACAGAATGTCTATCAATTTCACGTGGACCTTCAATAACCCAGTCTGAAGTATTTTTAGTTTCAAAACGGCATGTGTTACAAATCCAATCTTCTACTTCACCCCATTTGTCTTTACGCGCTGTTACACGGTACACTTCATCACCTCTGTTCCAAAGGGTTACTTTACCAGAACATGTAGGACAATCGCGGTGCGCATCCATTGGTTTTAAAAACCAAACACGATTTTTAAAGCGGAATGTTTTATCGGTTAATGCACCGACAGGACAAACGTCAATAACGTTACCAATAAATTCATTGTCTAAACTTTTTTCAATAAAGGTTGCAATTTGCGCATGGTCGCCTCTATCAAGTACACCATGTGAACGCTCTTTAGAAAGTTGATCAGCGGTATACACACAACGGTAACATAAAATACAACGCGTCATATGTAGTTGTATGTATGGACCTAAATCATGCTTTTTAAATGTACGGCGCTCAAATTCGTAACGTGTACCCTCTTTACCATGATCGTAACTTAAATCTTGTAAGTGACACTCACCAGCCTGATCACAAATAGGACAATCAAGTGGGTGATTGAGTAATAAAAACTCAACAACACCAGCACGCGCATCAATTACTTTTTCACTGGTAATATTTTTTACTTCCATACCATCCATTACGGTGGTACGACAAGAAGCAATGAGCTTAGGCATGGGGCGCGGATCTTTTTCAGATCCTTTGCTCACTTCTACTAAACAGGTACGACACTTACCACCACTACCCTCTAGCTTGCTGTAATAACACATAGCTGGTGGCGTAACATCGCCTCCAATTTGTCTGGCAGCATTTAAAATTGTAGTACCTGCTGGTACTTCAATGGTAATGTTGTCGATGGTTACTTTAAAAAGTTGTTGTTCGGACATACTCTAATGTATTAAGCGGTTACTGGCACATGAATTGGATCTGCATAATGCGCTAAACCATAATTTTTTTCTTGTGCTTCAAGCGGATTGTTTACATGCCACTCAAACTCATCTCTAAAATGTCTAATAGCAGCTGCTACTGGCCATGCCGCAGCGTCTCCTAATGGACAAATGGTATTGCCTTCTATTTTTCTTTGAATATCCCAAAGGAGGTCAATGTCTGAAATCTTGCCTTTACCATATTCAATATTGTGTAATATTTTTTCCATCCAACCCGTTCCCTCACGACATGGTGAACACTGTCCACAACTTTCATGTCTGTAAAAACGCGCAAGCGATAAAGTGTTGCGTACAATACACTGGTCTTCATCGAGTACAATAAATCCACCAGAACCCATCATAGAGCCAGATGCAAAACCACCATCACTTAAACTTTCGTAGTTCATGTAACGTGTTTCACCCTTTGCGGTCTTTAATAATAAGTTAGCAGGTAAAATAGGTACCGATGATCCACCCGGAATACAAGCTTTTAATTTTTTACCATTGGCAATACCACCACAATACTCGTCAGAATAAATAAAATCTTCTACCGAAATGGTCATGTCTATTTCATACACACCTGGCTTATTGATATTGCCACATGCAGAAATTAATTTAGTACCGGTAGATTTTCCAACGCCAATTTTTGCATACTCCTCGCCACCCATATTAATAATAGGTACCACAGCTGCTAAAGTTTCTACGTTGTTCACAACAGTAGGTCTTTGCCATACACCCTGAATAGCTGGGAACGGCGGCTTGATACGTGGGTTACCACGCTTACCTTCTAATGATTCAATAAGCGCTGTTTCTTCACCACAGATATACGCACCCGCACCACGCTGAACGTGAATTTCACAATCAAAACCAGTGCCTAAAATATTTTTTCCTAAAAAGCCGTTTGCTTTTGCTTCATTAATCGCATCTTCTAAAATATCTACAATCCATGCATACTCACCACGGATATAAATATAGGTATCATTACTACCGAGTGCAAAACTTGATACAATCAAACCTTCAATTAATAAATGCGGTAAAAATTCCATGAGGTAGCGGTCTTTAAAAGTACCAGGCTCACTCTCATCGGCATTACAAACGAGGTGACGAGGTACTCCCTCGGGCTTTGCAATAAAACTCCATTTCATACCCGCAGGGAAACCCGCTCCACCTCTACCACGCAAGCCACTTTTTTTAACCTCTTCC
>CAJBRT010000008.1 GCA_903958045.1 uncultured Bacteroidota bacterium
ACTTTTATCACAGCATACCCCCATATAACTAAATTTTAACCAAAAAAAAGTTTTTATGAAAACAAACAAGATTATTCTTGCTTCAGCGTTCGCAATTTTTTTAATCTCTTGCGGAGGCCCCAAAAAAATGGTGAAATCTCTATCACCAGTAGCACAAGAAACAGCGCAAGTTACTGTGGCAGCTAAAGATGTAAATTTATCAGTAGAGGTAAACAGAGAAATCGTTATGCCTGTTGTTGAAAATGCAAAGCCTAATCCAGTTAAGCTAGTTAGTTTTGTTAATGTTGATGATTTAGCAGATTTAACTGCTGGCATGACAAAGCAAGAAGTATATGCTAAATTGGGTAAAAAACCATTTGACATCATTTCAACTCAAGCAGATGGCTATTCTGTTGTATTGTACAAATACAGAAAAGTACACGTGATTTTAAATGACCAAAATGAAAATTCAATTGGCGCAACTGGCGACAAAGAATATGGTACTAAAATCCAAGATGTATATATTGCATTTAACAAAGATGGCAGATTAGAGCTTGTAGTTTCTAAGGATGAAGTAGAAGCAGCTCAAAATGTATTAAAATTACATGGTAAATTATATGGGTTTACAATAAACGGTGGCAAATTGTTTATTAAGCCAATTTAGTAGCATCAATAATTTTTAAATCGGGAAATAATTTTTATTTCCCGATTTTTTTTATTACACTATATGAAACATACAATATTTTTTATTTTAACCTTTTTTGTTGTTGTTACTAGTTTTTCACAAAAAAAATATAGTAATGAGTACGAAGTTAATTTTGTCAAATCCGAAAACGGAAAAATTTATTGTACCATTTTTACCTATTGTAAAAATGAAAAACAGTGTTTAGAAAATGCGAAAGTAGATGCCATTAAAACTGCACTATTTAGAGGGTTTACATCAGATATAAAATTGTATCCAATTATAAGAAACTTGGATATTGAAAAAGAAAATAAAAGTTATTTTGATAATTTTTTTAAACCAAATGGTAGGTATTTGAATTTTATCGAATTTACTCAGGATGATCAAGTTGAGTATGCTGAAATATATAGAAAGAAGAAAAAGTTTGCTACCAACATAGTAATTCTTAGAGACAATCTTATCAGGGAAATGCAGAATCAGAAAATAATTAAATTATTGGATAATGGCTTCTAGATTTTATAAAATCAGTTTATTGTTTGTATGTATGTTAAGTGCATATCATATAAGTGCGCAAATTAAAAAGCCAACTTTAATGATTTTTCCAAGTGATAATTGGTGCATACAGCGATATTTTTATAAAGAAATAAATAATCAGGGCAATATTATCAAATCGCCAGATTATAAAAAAGCGTTCCAAGAAGACCAAGAAATTGGACAGGTAATTAGTAAAATCGGATCTTTAATGATTGAAAAAGGTTTTCCATTAAAAGATGCTGAAAATGAAATGAAGAATTTAGAGAGGCAAAGCGCAATTGATCAAGCAACCTCTAATGGGTCAGGCAACAATGAACTTAATGTAAGCATGTTGGATAGAATTCTATCTGTAAGTAAGTCCGATGTGCTAATTCAAATATGGTGGCAAATAAATAAAAATCCAGTTGGCAATAAGGAAGCTAAGTTTACACTAGAAGCGATTGATTCTTATTCCAATAAGCGAATCGCAGCTTCTACAGGCGTAAAAGAATTTAGTCCGTTGCAAAGCACGCCCGAATTATTGGCGTTGTCTATTGAAAATAACATAGAATTATTTTCAAATCAACTACAAGATCATTTTAATAACCTTTTTGAAAATGGAAGAGAGGTTAAATTACAGATAAAAGTATTTAGGGATTGGGGTAAAAACTTAGATTCTGATTTTCAGAATAAAACTTTAAACGAAATCATTGAGGAATGGCTTCAAGCAAATACTGTAAAATCTAAATATAACGTAGCAACCTCCACTGAAAATTTAATGACTCTTGAGGAAGTTAAGATTCCGGTATTGGATAATAAAAACAGGGGTGTAGATGCTAGATCTTTCATGAGAAACCTACAGAATTTTTTAAAGGAGCCACCTTATGCTATCCCTTCAAAAATAATCTCAACAGGTGTAGGAGAAGCAACTTTAATTTTGGGCGATAAATAAAAATTTATGAAATATATTTTCCTAATCTTATTTGCTTGTTTATCAAGTGGAATGGTTGCCGGTCAGAATAATGAGACAAAACTATTCCCGTTAAACACTTATATTAATACTAAAAAGTCAGGCCTTTCAGAAGACGCCATATCTCTTTTATCCAATAAAATAAATGCAATCACGTCTAATCTAGGAATTGGCGGAGAGAATCTTTCCAATCCAAGATTTCTTTTATATTCTAAAGTAATCGTTAATAAAAAGAATGTAATTCCTGGAAGTGTTACTGGATATACGATTTATGCCGATGTCTATTTGTATGTTGGAGACGCTTTTGAAAAAACTATTTTTTCAAGCCAAGTTATTCCAATCAAGGGCTACGGAACTTCGGAAGAAAGTGCCATTTTTGAAGCACTTCGTTCGATTAATCCCAATGATCAAAAATTTAAATTATTTATCAGTTCTGGTATAGATAAGATTAATAATTATATTATCGCACAGTGTCCTTTAATTATTGCAAAAGCGAAAGCTAAACAATCTGAACAAAAATTTGATGAAGCGATTTTTAATCTTTATAGCATACCAGAAGGATCTGGCACTTGCTATCAAGATGCACTTTCATTGATAAAGACTATTTATAATGAAAAAATTAATTCTGAAAGTAGCGCAGCATTTAAAAAAGCAAAATTGGTATGGGCTACTTCTCAAACAGCAGGTTCACTTTCATCCATATCTGAACACTTGAATAAAGTAAATCCTGGTTCAGCCGCATTTTCGGAAATAGATAATTTTATTGCAGAGATCAATAAAAAAATTGATAATAATATTACAAGAGATTGGTTAGACAAGCAACAAGAAAAAAAAGACGCACTCGAAAAAGAGAAGTATAAAATGGAGATTGAAAAGAGTCAAATTGAAGCTGCAAAGCAAATCGCTATTGCATATGCAAGTGGAACCTATATCACCAATAATTATTCAACTAGTAACTATTCTACAAGCTACAGCTCGCCCTACTATACTGTTAGAATATATGACACTTTAATTTGGTAATAAATGCTTAGATTTTTTTTAATTACTGCGCTTTTTTTGTGTTCAACCGTTCTATTTGCTCAGGACTTCGCTAGCACCCAAGCTAATTTATCTAATTATGCTAAAAGGGTATACGCCATTGAAAAATTTGATGGTGTCAAAATTATAGAAACTGACACTGAAAAATTTTTAATCATAGCTGTTAAGTTAGAAAAGAAAAACAACTCACAGCAAATTTTAAATACAATTGCTAACGTAAAAGCTAAAGCTTATCTAAGCTCCTTTAAAAATGGTTCTTATATTCTAACCGAAACCATAGTAGTAACATCCAATAGTGATAGTTTATCAATAAATCCTGTATCCTCTGAGATATTAAAAGAATATTCTTCTGGTTTTGTTAAGGGATTGAGTATTCTTTCAAATTTTGATGATGTAAACCCTAATTATAGCGTTTATATATTTTATACAAAATTTTAATTCTCATTATTTCTTATCCTTCCCCCAAATTTTAGGCACAAGAATTTGCATGTACAAGTATGCTAGTATAGCAATTAAAACTAGAATCCAATGTTCTTTTAATGCTTTAAATTGTTGTTGATAATGAATAGGTTATAAGAATGTCCTTTCTTTTGATTATTCTAAAACTATCTTGGTAAAAACAATTTGTTTTGAAACTGAATGTGTTGTTTTTAGGATTAGCGTGTCACCTTTCATTTTATAAATTGGGGCTATCATATTGTTTATTTGACCGCCTTTACCACTATATGATGCAAAATTGCTTGTAGGCACTAATTCATCCTTAGATGCAATTAATGGAGGTAGATTAATAATAGTAAATTGACCGGTAAAATAGTTAATATAAGATTTAGTGATAATGGCTACCGTATCGCCACTTTTGATTGACCAATATAAATTACTTTCCCAATCTACTTTTTCGGGGGGAATAGGTTCTTTACCATTTAATAATATTGTACCAGTTACTCTACTTAAAGTTTGATTTTTTGTTGAATCTAGTTTAAGATGGTAAAATCCATTCGTATCAAACAAGACCGATTTTGTTCCACTTGCGTTTAAAACAGAATCTATATTTATAGAAAAGGTATTTTTGGGTAAAATCAATTCATCTTCTTTCTCACATCCTATTAATATAAATAGTAAGGGTATTAGTTTTCTCATAGTGCCTAGTTTTGCTTTTCAATTTCATATACAAATTATGAATTATATCTAAGATTTATCTATATAAAAACTTGAATAAATTCAGCTCTTTTTACCCGTTTTTGATGAAAACCTGGCCCGGACCCTGCACCGGATCCTGACTCGGACCCTGTGCGGAATTTTAATGAATGTATTGAATGATGTATGCTTAATTTAAATATTGAAAAAAATTAGTATTTATAATTTATTTGTTAATTTTAAACAGTGTTAGATTTTTCTAGGACGAGACACATTAAATAGAATAAATCAAAGTAATTATTTTACAAGCTTTGCAATAGTGAACCCAACCCCAACAACTTATTTTGGAATACTCATAGATTCCAGCAACGGAAATCAACGCGAATCAGGCGAAATAGAAGTCAATGCCTCTAGCATAACTTTTACAAGCGAATCGCAAAAAGTAGAATTCCCCTTTCATTTATTGCACATTACAAACGGCGGAAACAACAAAGAATTGATTTTCTTTGAACATCCCAACAAAGCAGAATTAACATTCTATACTGCTCAAAAAGCAATTCTAAATCAACCCGTTTTCGATGAAGATCCTGAACTTAAAGCGCAAATAACGGCCTTAAAAAGTTCAAGAAGAAAAATTATAATTGGAACTTCCATAGGTTTTGGAATCGTGATTGCAATCATTATTTCATTGTTCTTATTGAAAGACACTTTTGTTGAAGCCCTAGCGCACAAAGCGCCTGTAGAATGGGAAGCAAAAATTGGAGGCAAGCTATTAGAAAGTTTGAAATATCAATATGAATTCATTCGCAACGATTCGTTGGAACGAGAATTTCTTGTAGCCGCAAAACCCCTAATCGACCAGATTAGAAAAGAAGGTACAAAAGTTGAATTCTATTTCATTAAACAAGCAACCATCAATGCCTTTGCTTTGCCTGGCGGAAAAGTGGTGATTCAAACAGGATTGATTGACCATGCAAAATCGTGGGAAGAAGTATTGGGAGTTGTTGGTCATGAATTGGCGCACGTTACCCGTCGTCATCATTTACGTGGTGTTATCAATAATTTAGGATTATACGTGATTGTTTCTTCCCTTATTGGCGACTTCAATTCAGCCGCTGGAGCGATTATAAATACGGGTGGGGACTTGGCTTCTCTTTCCAACGATAGAGCGTTCGAAAAAGAGGCCGATGAAACAGGCATGAACTACCTCATCGCTTCGCAGATTGATCCAAAAGGAATGATATCATTCTTTAAAACCTTGAAAAAAGAATCGGGAAGCAAATTGGAAGATTACACTTCGTTTATGTCTACACATCCTGCAACATCTGAAAGAATTCAGCACTTAAATGAGTTATTGAAAAAAAGAAAATACTATATTCAACCTGTAAAAGGGGATTTTAAAGCGTTTAAAAAACACATTACCCAACTAAAATGAATGTAAAAATCGAAGCAAAACCAGCATTTGCCTTTCTTCGGGTGGAACTAGCTCCTGGCGAAACGATAATAGCTGAAGCAGACGCAATGTCAACCATGTCTGCAGAACTAGACATGACCGCCAAATTCAACGGTGGTTTATTGAATGGTTTAATTAAGAAATTCCTTGGTGGCGAAAGTTTATTTGTGAATCATTTCACGAATAATACTTCCCAAACGTTGAGCTTGACATTGGTTCAAGCCACCCCAGGCGATATGGAGTGTAAAACCTTAAACGGCGAAAGTTATTGTTTGGAAAGAGGCGCTTACGTGGCTTCAGACCCAGGCGTGAAACTTGGTATTCGTTGGGCTGGATTGGGTTCTTTTATTGCCCGTGAAGGACTTTTCAAATTGATTGTTTCAGGAAATGGAAATGTTTACTTTGGCGCTTACGGTGGCATCATTGAAAAAGAAGTCAAAGGAGAATACATTGTCGATTCAGGTCATTTGGTAGGTTACGAAACAACGATGAAATTGCAACCGAAACTTTCGAATGGAATCATTGGAAGCTTTACAAGTGGCGAGGGATTCGTTACAAAAGTTACCGGGAACGGAAAAATTTATCTCCAAACAAGAAATCTCTCAAGTTTTACTTCTTGGGTAAATCGCTATTTATAATTAATACAAGAACAATCAAATACTTTTTCACGTATGGATATTGACGTTAAATTTCCACTTAAACCTGGTTCCACTGCCGCAGAAATTACTTTGCGGCCGGGCCAAAAAATCATAGCTGAAGGTGGCGCCATGATTGCTATGAGTAGCAACATTAACATGACGACGAGTACGCAACAGAAAAAATCTGGCGGTATTATTAAAGCCCTAGGACGAATGATTTCTGGCGAAAATTTCTTCTTGAATCATTACGTCGCTGGCGATGAAGGCGGTAAATTATGGTTGGGAACCACGCATGTGGGCGACATGGATTGCAAAGAACTTAATGGTGAATCCCTAGTGATTCAAGGTGGTTCTTATGTTGCTTGTAGCGAGGATGTGAGCATTGACGCGAGTTGGCAAGGATTTAAAAATTTGGTTTCAAATGAAAGTATGTTTTGGGTAAAAGCAACTGGAAAAGGAACTGTAATTTTCAACTCTTTTGGAGCTATTTACACAATAGATGTTGATGGCGAACACATTGTTGACACCGGGCATATCGTCGCTTTTGAAGAAGGTTTATCGTTTACATTAACGAAGGCTGGAAAAAGTTGGGTAAGTTCAATTCTTGGCGGCGAAGGCCTCGTTTGTAAATTTAAAGGCCGAGGAAAAGTTTGGATTCAATCCCATAATTCTTCTTCTTTCGGTTCATCACTTAGTCCAAAACTTAAACCAAAATAGCATGGATACAATATTTAAAGGTTTGCCATTCAAATTCGATTGCAAACCAGATTTCGGTTATTTAACCATCAATGTTCCTAAGGGGGAAACGGTAAAGGTGGAAGCTGCAGCAATGGCTGGAATGGATACCAACATGGAAATGAAAACAAAATTTAAAGGTGGATTTCAACGATTTTTATCCGGAGAATCTTTGTTTATCAACGAGTTTACAGCAAAAAATGGTAATGCTGAAATTCAGATTGCGCCTGCTTCTCCTGGCGATATTGATCATGTGTATTTAGACAACGAATCAATTTATTTACAAAACTCAGCATTTGTTGCATCTGGTTCACAAATCGATGTGCAATCTAAATGGCAAGGTTTTACAAGAGGCTTCTTTTCGGGTGAAAATTTCTTTCTTATAAAATGTACAGGAAAAGGAGACGTTTGGTTTAACTCATACGGAGGTATCATTCCTATTGAAGTGAATGGTTCTTATGTTGTGGACACAGGGCACATTGTTGCATTTACAGAAGGCTTGGATTATTCCATTTCAAGTGTTGGAGGTTATAAATCGCTTTTCTTTTCGGGAGAAGGTTTGGTTTGTCGTTTCTCAGGCACCGGACGTGTTTGGATTCAAACACGAAAATTGCAACCTTTCCTGTTTTGGTTATTCCCTTTCCGACCAAGTAAGAAATAAATATAAATTTATTGAATTCAAAAATCCTGTTTTGCGAAAGTGTAACAGGATTTTTATTTGGCACTAACCCAAAACAAAAGGGTTTATGCAATTGAATGCCTGGGTATTTATTAAATTTTGATTTAAATGTCATAACTCTTTTTGTTTATCTCTTTTCTAATAAGAACAAACCCATTAAAAAATATCATTAGAAATCTAAATACATAATGACTTTAAGAATGGGAGCAGATAGTTAGTCTACTTTTCTTTCAGTCAGGGGTTGATTAGATCTCAACTTCTGTATTTAAGGGGTGATGCGGAGCTTTGGTAGGGGGTTTAGTCCTTTCCATAGCGGAGTAGGGGTAGCATCTAGGATAGGCACTTGGAGGCTCAAATGCACTTTAAAAATTTTGGTCCAAAAAAATATTTTTAAACCCAATTTAAATTTTGAAAGACTATCAATAATTCAATTATTGACATATACTTTTTGCCATTTCTTCTAAGTCTAACATATTTCCGGTTTTCAATATACGTGCAACAACTAGAGTTAATCTATTTTCATCAGGGTTTTGTTGTATCATTATTTCCTGCCAGTCTTCATCATTTGGATTAAATGAAGTTAGTCCCATAGTTGCCCTTCCTTGACCAACTTCTAAAAGGTAAAATACACCATATCGTTTGACAATGATGGATTGACAAACCTCACCATATCCACTTGTTCTTGTAAATACCTGCTGGATATATCCTTTGTTTATCTTTTCTTTAAGATTATGTAAACGTTCAAACGATATAAGACTTTTATGCATTAAGTCACACTCTTCATTATTAATTATATCGTCTGCTAAAACCTTTCTGTCTTTTAAAAATGCTTCAAAGAGACTATTCGATGCTCCGTATAAATTAGCACATTGTTTTCTAGTTAAGCTTCCTTCACGACCTTCAATTGCTTTAGGATTGTCTGTTGTTATACACTCGGAGCCATTTATTGAAATAGTATATTGATATCCTTGATCTGAAGTAAATGAGCAATCACCACTAGTTGAAACAAAAGGAGGTGTGAAGTGTGATATGTCTAGCCATCCACCATTAGACCAAAGTATCTTTGTAAGCTTTCCATTTTCCACTTCAACGTTTAAAGTATATTCATTTTGCCTTTGTGTGTTAGGATTATAATAAGTTACGTCTGCGCAATAAGTTCCATCATCATATGATTTTTCTTTAGGCACCTTCTGGTCATTTGATTCAGACGAACTTGCATTTTGATTACATCCTGTGGTAAAAAACCAAATGATGAGTGTCAGGTATAAAAATAATTGTTTCATTATTGTAATATTTATTGAATATTAGAAATTAATAGATACTTGTCATTAGTAGTTCAAATCTTCCTCATCATAATTAATGCCATACTTGTCAAGCGGTATCATTGTTCCAGGGTTGCATTCTAGTTTCTTAATTTGTGTTTTACATCTTGTGCATATGACATATATATATCCTGAGATGTAAACAAATGATCTACTATATGATGGTTTTGGGTGTTCAAAAGCCCAAATTGGATCTACATGCCAACCACTAGGGATATTTTTAAAGAAATCTTGTCTATGCCTTCTTACATAAGTGTTATGAGGATAGTTTTCACAATCATTTGTCGATGAATATTGATACATTTTTAATATAGATAGTCTTTTCCCCTTTAAGAGCTTTGACCACTCTATGTATGTTTCCGGACCTAAGTCATTTTTTCTCCAAAAAAGAAATGGGAAAAAGAAGAACTGCAGTAGACGCAGTAAGCCAATACTTATAATACTAGTGGTTAAAATAAAAAAGTAGGGGTGCCAAAAGTAGATAATGAACTTGCCTATATAAATAGCTGTCGTGATTATAAAAATTAATGCCGAAAAAGTATTAATTAAACTCCATAGGACTATTCTGTTCTTTCTCTTAAAGAAGTAGTCTAGTAAAAGGTATAGTAGTGATATGATCCAAAGTATGAGCATTGATAAAATTAAGTGTCTAACTAAATATCGTTAGATTTTCTATAAAAATATTTTCTGGAAAAGAATTGTTAAATAGAAATAATGTAACAGGACATAACCAAAGACTATTTACGTTTGGTTTTAATTGATACCACTTTCTTTTATCGTAGTAATGATACCATCCACCTGTACCAAATTCTGTGTCATCTATATCTTCAGGTGTATATCCATAATCAGAGGTTCTGATAAGTTGTACATGATAACCATCAAATTCAGTGTCAGTAAACTTTAACGTAATCTCTGACTTACCTTGTGCCAATTCTGACATAAGAACGTCAGCACCTGCTACCATTTCAAGATTAGCTTTTGTACCAAGCCCTGATTGTATGTATTCTGGTAAATCTATATACCAGCGTCCATCATCTTCTTGATAAAATCGTTTCTCATATTTATTCATTAATTAAAGATATCTATTATCCCATAATAATTTTAGTTAATATTAATCTTAGGGGGTATCATCTTTTAAAAACTAAATGGGGGAGCAGATGGCTAGTAGTCAGTCTTGGATAAAGTAACATCTTTTCCTGTAAGTTTTTTTAAGCAGGGGTTATTGAGAGTGAATTTTCCCTAGCCAGATATGTGAGCAGAGAGGATCTGCAGCAAGACAGAGTGGGGCTTCTTAATTGATTAGCTGTCCTTACAAACTTTTACATTCCATTATAGTGTCCATATAGAAATTTTATGGCATTATTGCTATTTAGGGGGGTGTAGGCTTACTTTTTTTAGCATTCATTAACTGATGAATAAAAGACTAATGTGACTTGGCGAACAGTGTCAGCTGACCATTGCTTTTTGGTTATTCTCGTTGATTAACTGAATCACTTCCGGTGTATGTGTTTGGCCAAATACTCCTAGCTGCCCAATACTGATAATTTCAGTAAACGGTGAATCAAAATTTTAGAATGACCTGACAAGTATAACTTTAAGATAAGAATCTGTACATGTTTCTGTCCAATCAGAACTACGTCCACAAAAATTATAGAACTTTGCTGTACTTTTGCAGTCATCAGGCACCTTAGCATTTAAGTTGGGATTATACGTATTTGGAATCCAATAAAAACTACATGAACAGCAATATGAAACTGAACCATTTTCTTCAGGTTTATCAATTTGCAAGAACTGGAACTTGCCTAACTTCTGAAGGTTGTTATACATTAGTTCATAATCCATTTCTGTAGGAAGCCTCCATTCAGAAGATTGTTTTGTAAGATTCATAAAATCAAAGTAGTTTTTTTCTCCCAATATCTGAAAGACTTTACCATGTATGCCATCTTGTTCAAGATCATAAATTATTCCTCCTAGGTGGTTGATACCTAAGCCTAATTTTTTGTTTATCTGGCTTGAACTATTATTGGTTATTTTATAAGTGTTATTATTTTTTTGTTGAATATTTTTGCTACCATCCAGCCAACCATTTGCAACTGCTGCCAGCCTTGCTGATCTTCCGGGATGTGAATTAGAGTTGTTAATAGGAGCTACATTATTGATAGCAGACTGAGCTTGTTCTAAGTCAGCACCTAGTCTGCCCAAAATAAAACCTGAGAACATATCTGCCTCTAGCTCAAGACTAGGTCTGCTGCCTCCAGGTATCAAGCTATGGCCATTCAGATGATGGCCAACTTCATGAGCAAGTATAGATAATGACGCCCAATAATTTATTCTTTGACTTATGTTGTAGATAAAAGTCTGGTTGTATAAAATATATCTTTTATTATACATTATAACTGCGGCTGCATTAGGTATATCTGCAGCAAGAAGAGTGAAGTTTTGAGAGATGCCAGAGGCATCGGTAATAAGTTTTAAAGCTGTTAAAGCTTTTTTATCGGAAGTAAAAGTATAGACGCTATAGGGTGTCTTTTCACCATAAAAGCTGCAAGTATTACTAAGAATAAGTTTCTCTTGAGTATAAGTTATTGTTACATTAAGAATTAATACTACTGTAAGAAGTGTTAACTTTTTACTTTGATTGTAACTTTTACTGAAAGTTATTGTACTTAAAGATGTCATATAAATAATTATAAGTCTTTCATGTATTTTAAAGAAGCTAGTTTACTTTCACCATAGATGCTTAAGTGAAAAGACTCTCGGTTATTTGAGATTAAACAAATTTAATGTTTTTTAATTTTAGGTTAACAAAGCTTCTTTAAATGATAAGTGGTTTAGCTTCAAAGGAGATGAATGAAACACTCTAAAATCCTAACTTATTAAGGTTTTAAATAAAAAAGATATTTATAGTTATCTTATCCATACATGGTATGCTCTTTTTACCCTAATTGTAGATATCATTTTATATCAATAGAAGAGTGCGCACACAGAGAAATGTTTCTAAATTGCTTCTAAATAAAAAAGCACCTACAAAGTAAACCTTCGTAAGTGCTTGATTTTTAAGTGGGCCCACCAGGGCATGATCCTGGGACCCCCTGATTATGAGGGTTTAAAGTGTTATTCTATACCTTTTCTTTTATTGATAATCAATAGGATACAAGATTGAAATAGATTTATATTTCTCATATTTCACCTCTTTTAACCCGTTTTTGGTGAAAACCTGGCCCGGAACCTGGCCGGG
>CAJBRT010000009.1 GCA_903958045.1 uncultured Bacteroidota bacterium
AAGGAACTTTTTTAGGAATTGCCGCAGAAGGCTTGCAGGCAAGGGTTACAAGAGATAGCGTGGTGCTCGTGCAAACAGTAGGCGACAAGTCGGTAACCAAAAGATCCATCTCGTATTTACAAGAGGTAACAGAAATTCCTTTTGATTTTATGTCTTTACAAGACTTACTTATTGGGAACCCCATATTTTTTAGCAACAACCTAGTTTCCTATAAAGCCAACGACAATCAACTGCTGGTAACCATGGTAGGCGATTTATTTAAAAACCTCATTAATATCGACAATAGTACCCAGCGTATTTTGTTTTCTAAATTCAACGACGTAAACGCGCTGCGCAACCGTACCTGCGATATTACCTATGGTAATTTTCAGCCCTTAGCTGGCAATTGGTTTGCCGCCGACCGAAAAATATCTATGTCGGAGAAGTCTAAACTGGATATCTATTTAGATTTTAAGGAGTATTCGATCGACGATCCCATTAAATATTCGTTCGAAATCCCTAAAAATTATAAGAAAAAGTAATTTCTGGCTCATTTTGCCGTTAATAAGTAATTGGACCTGTTAAACTCTATGCTAATGACCCTGCAACGCTTTGTTTTTTTAGTGCTTTTTTTAATGACTGTGGTAGGCGCATCGGCACAACAGTCCCGCGAAGAGCTGCAAAAAAAGGAGCAGGAGCTTAAAAAAGAACTCTCTGATTTAAACAGGCAGCTCTCTGAAACGCAAAAAAATAAAAAGCTTTCATTAAACGAACTGGCACTGATCAAGCGCAAAGTAGCCAAGCGTGAAGAGCTCGTGCGTGGCATCAACAATCAAATCAACGAACTCGACAATACCATTTACTTAAATGAAATGGATATTTACCGATTACGAAAAGAACTCGATACCCTTAAATTAAAATACGCCAAGAGTATTGTTTTTGCTTACAAAAGCAGGGGCAGTTATGAGTATTTAAATTTTTTATTTTCGGCGCGTAATTTTAATGACGCTGTTAAGCGGATGGCTTATTTAAAAAGTTACAGACAAAATAGAGAAACCCAGGCTGTTGCCATTGCGCAATCGCGAAACATGCTTACACAAAAAGTAGACGTACTCAACTCTAATAAAAAAGAGCGTATGGTTACACTTACAGCGCAAAGTGAGCAGTTAAAAGTTTTACAAGAAGATAAAAAAGCGCAGGATAAAGTAGTAGCGCAGTTAAAAGGGCAGGAGTCTGTAATTGCCAAGCAAATTAAAGACAAAGAAAAGCAGCGTGTGCGTATGCAGCAGGCGGTAATGGCTATTATTAAAAGAGAAATTGATGAGGCTGCGCGTAAAGACCGGATTGCTAAACAAAAAGCAATAGATGACGCCAAAAAAAATGCGGCAACATCTAGTGCAAAAAATAATGCGGCGGATAATTCGGCAAAAAATAATACCGCTGCCAATAATGCAAAAAATGATGAGCCTATTGTGCTTGCAAAAGCAGGTTCACGTCCATATTCTCCATTTGAATCTACCGAAGAAGGCCGTGAAACCTCCATGCATTTTGAGCAAAACAAAGGACGTTTACCCTGGCCTGTAGATCGTGGAAATGTATTTATTGAATTTGGTGTGTCAACAGTGCCTGGCACCAAGCTTAAGCAAAATTCGGATGGTATACATATTGCACTACCAGAAGGGTCTGCTGTAAAATCCATTGCCGATGGTGAAGTGTCTTATGTAGGAGAAGTAAATGGCGACCAGGTGGTAATGGTGCGTCACGGAAAATATTTTACAGTATACCAACAACTTTCTAGCGCGAGTGTGAGTGTAGGTCGTGAGGTAAAAGCAGGGTCTATGTTAGGCCGCTCAGGTAAAAGTATTGATGGAGAGGGTAGTATTATATTTACGATTAATAATGAACGTGGTGTGCCGCTCAATCCGGATCAGTGGCTGCGTCCGCGCCGTTAATGGCTTTTTTCCATCCTTTAATAAGTGCGTTTGTTGCATCATGCGTTTGCGTGGGTTCAAATATTTTTTCTATTTGCCACTGCGCGCTAATATCCTCTAACGAGTTCCAGTAACCCACCGCAAGCCCCGCTAAATACGCAGCGCCTAGTGCGGTTGTTTCTGTAATAGTGGGTCTAATTACTTTTGTGTGCAAAATATCTGATTGAAATTGCATGAGCATATTATTGGCAGTAGCACCACCATCTACACGTAATTCTTTAATGGTAATGCCCGAATCTTTTTGCATGGCATCTAACACGTCCATGGTCTGATAGGCAATGCTATCAAGGGCTGCGCGTGCTATATGTCCTCTGGTAGTGCCACGTGTAATACCTACAATCGTACCTCTTGCGTGTTGGTTCCAATACGGTGCACCAAGTCCTGCAAACGCAGGTACTACGTATACACCATCAGTACTATTAACTGTGGCTGCTAATGTTTCAATTTCTGATGCGGTTCTAATAAGTTGTAGTCCATCTCGTAACCACTGCACCACAGCGCCTGCAATAAACACAGATCCTTCAAGTGCATACTCCGTAACGCCATTAATTTGCCACGCAATAGTAGTAAGCAAATGATGATGCGATGTTACTGCTTTGGTGCCCGTATTCATGAGCATAAAACATCCGGTGCCGTACGTATTTTTTACCATGCCTGGCTGTGTACATTGTTGACCAAAAAGTGCCGCTTGCTGATCACCCGCAATGCCTGCAATAGGTATGCTATGCGCAGCCAACATATTTTGTGTGTGTCCGTATATTTCTGAACTACTTTTCACTTCCGGTAAAATGTTTTTTGGAATGTCTAATAATGCGAGTAATTCTTCATCCCAGTTAAGGGTATGAATATTAAATAGGAGTGTGCGCGATGCGTTGGAAACGTCTGTGGCGTGCACTTTGCCGCCGGTTAATTTCCAGAGTAGCCAACTATCAATGGTGCCAAAACATAAAAGTCCTGCTGCTGCTTTTTCGCGCGCACCACTCACATTATCAAGTATCCATTTTAATTTGGTGCCAGAAAAATAAGCGTCAATAACAAGACCAGTTTTTGCTTGAATACTAGCTGCGTGCCCCTCTGTTTTTAAGGTGTCGCAATAATGTGCAGTGCGCCTGTCCTGCCAAACAATAGCGTTGTAAATAGGTTGCCCTGTTTGTTTATCCCACACCACGGTTGTTTCACGCTGGTTGGTAATGCCAATCGCTGCAATTTGTGAAGCGTCAAGCCCAGCAAGCATAATAGCCTCAGAGGCCACACCAATTTGTGTGCTCCATATTTCGTTGGCATCATGTTCTACACGTCCGGCCTCCGGAAATATTTGTGTAAATTCTTTTTGCGCGGTTGCTAAAATTTCGCCTGCCTTATTAAAAATAATGGCTCTACTAGATGTAGTGCCTTGGTCTAATGCCAAAATATATGTATCCATAAAATGTGTTGATACTGTTTGCAATAATATTACCCGAGCCACATGTAAACATACGCTGCTACAACAGCGCCAATTATAGGGCCAACCACAGGTACCCATGCATACCCCCAATCACTTCCACCTTTATTTTTAATAGGTAAAATAGCATGCACAATACGCGGACCTAAATCTCTTGCGGGGTTAATGGCATAGCCGGTTGGACCACCCATACCCAGCCCAATACCTAGTACCAGTAATGATACCGGCAGTGCATCCATAGCGCCATTACTCTGGGTAGGCGCAGTAATATAAAATACACCCAACATAAATGTGAGGGTGGCAATGGCTTCCGATACTATATTTTTTACAGGATCTTTAATACAGGCCGAGGTACAAAAAACACCCAGTTTAGTAGCCGCATCAGAGGTTTCGTTAAACTGCTGTAAATGAGCCAGCCATGCTAAAACAGCCCCAAGCATAGCGCCTAATAATTGTGCAAGCAAATAGGAGGGTACCAGGTTCCAATCAAATTTACCAGCCACGGCTAAACCAATGGTTACCGCCGGGTTTAAATGCGCCCCACTGGCGGCACTGCTGGCGTACACACCCACAAAAACCGCTGCAAACCAACCAAATGTAACGGCCATATAGCCGGATCCGTTTCCTTTGGTTTTGGGTAAAGCTACGTTGGCAACCACGCCCGTACCAATGGTTAAAATGAGGGCTGTACCAACTAGTTCGGCTAAAAATGGGGACATACACTTGAATTTTTGACAAATTACAAATTTTAGTCAATTTTTCCTTTTTTTCTCAACCCCTAATCCTTACCTTTGCGGCCAAATCTGAAACCCTGGTTTTAGGTTCAAAAACACATTTTAAAACCCTTTTTATACTTCATAGTATGGCTACAAACGGTAAGATTAAACAGATCATTGGTGCGGTAGTGGACGTGCATTTTCCGGACAAAACATTACCAGAAATTTACAACGCACTTGAAATCACCAGAGAAGGTGGTGAAAAGTTAGTACTCGAAGTGCAACAGCACCTTGGTGAAGATAGCGTGCGTACCATTGCGATGGACGGAACCGATGGTCTTGTAAGAGGTATGGAAGTAGTAGACACAGGTAAAGCCATTGCAATGCCAGTGGGTGAAGGTATCAACGGTCGTTTATTTAACGTAACCGGTGATGCTATCGATGGTCTTCCTCAATTAAGTAAAGAGGGTGGCCGTCCCATTCACAACAAGCCGCCATTATTTGAAAACCTAAGTACTGCAACTGAAGTGTTGTTTACAGGTATCAAAGTAATTGACCTGATTGAGCCATATGCAAAAGGTGGTAAAATTGGTTTGTTTGGTGGTGCGGGTGTAGGTAAAACAGTATTGATCCAAGAATTAATCAACAATATCGCAAAAGGACACGGTGGTTTATCCGTGTTTGCGGGTGTGGGTGAAAGAACACGTGAAGGAAATGACTTATTACGTGAAATGATTGAAGCAGGTATCATGAAATATGGTGACGCCTTCAAACATAGCATGGAAGAAGGTGGATGGGATTTATCTAAAGTAGACATGAATGAATTAAAAGATTCAAAAGCTACTTTCGTATTTGGTCAAATGAACGAACCTCCTGGTGCACGTGCGCGTGTGGCCCTTTCAGGTTTAACAGTTGCCGAATATTTCCGTGATGGAGATGGTACAGGAAAAGGTAAGGATATCTTATTTTTCGTAGATAACATTTTCCGTTTTACGCAAGCAGGTTCTGAGGTATCGGCACTATTAGGTCGTATGCCATCTGCGGTGGGTTATCAACCAACACTTGCCACAGAAATGGGATTAATGCAAGAGCGTATTACGTCAACTAAAAATGGTTCAATTACTTCGGTACAAGCGGTTTACGTTCCTGCCGATGACTTAACGGATCCAGCGCCAGCAACAACGTTTGCGCACTTAGATGCTACTACGGTATTGTCTCGTAAGATTGCCGATTTAGGTATTTATCCTGCGGTAGATCCTTTGGATTCTACATCACGTATCTTAACACCAGCAGTAGTGGGTGATGCACACTACGACTGTGCAAACCGCGTAAAATTAATCTTACAACGTTACAAAGAACTTCAAGATATTATCGCCATTTTAGGTATGGATGAATTATCTGAAGAAGATAAAATGACCGTACAACGTGCACGTAAAGTTCAACGTTTCTTATCGCAGCCTTTCCACGTTGCAGAACAATTTACTGGATTAAAAGGTGTATTTGTAAGCATCGAAGATACTATCCGCGCATTCAACGCCATCATGGACGGTGAAGTAGATGAGTATCCAGAAGCAGCCTTTAACTTAGTAGGTACTCTAGAAGATGCCATCGAAAAAGGTAAAAAATTAATGGCAGCTGCAAACGCGTAAGCATCTTTAAAAAAAGGATATGCAATTAGAAATATTAACACCCGAGAAAAAATTATATAGCGGCGAAGTGTATGGTGTTCAATTACCTGGTGTTTCTGGTTTATTTGAAATACTTGATAAGCACGCGCCTCTTGTAAGTGCTCTTGGTTCAGGAAATGTTAAAGTATTAAAAGACAAATCAGCTACCGAAAACTATTCCATCAAAAGTGGATTTGTAGAAGTAGCCAACAATAAAGTAACGGTGCTGGTAGAAGGCGCTGCTGCGGTGTAAACCGTTTTGGTTTAACATAAATGTATGGTAAAGCACTCCACAACTGGGGTGCTTTATTTTTTTTGCCCCTATATTTGTATCCTCATGAAACGCAGTTTTCGCATCATCATTGTTTTAATTGGGCTTTCTATTGGAGGTCTCTTATTGTTGCAAGCATCTTGGCTGAGCAACTTATTAGAGATTACCGAAGTGCAGCTCGTAGACAAAGTTAACGAAGCGGGATATAGTGTAGTGAATGATATTAAAGCGCGTGTCTACACAGGCCAGCCTGTAACGCTTCCCAAAAAAGGAGGACTTGGTTTTGGCGGCGAATTACACCTTCATTTTATTAAACCAGTAGGGGTAGATGATTATTTTACCAAAGCGCAAATCAGCAATAAAATAATTGAAGCTTTTGAAGCCGCGGATCTTAAAAAATTAAATTTTGAATTTGCCATTACAAGTACCCGCGATGAATATGAAATGGTGTCTTCTAATTTTAGAACCGAATACTGGGATACCGTCAATAATAAAATTGCATACATCGCCATCATTCCTGAAACGGGTTCCGATTTTGAAGGATTTAGTGCTTTTGAAAAATTGATCATTGTAATTCCTGATTACCGTAGTCAAGTGTGGGCTTCCTTAAAATGGGTATTACTAGGCGCCATCACATTTATGATTGTAATTTTGGCGGCGTTTTTTGTTACAATACGTTCACTATTAGTGCAGAAAAAACTCTCTGAAATTAAAAGTGATTTCATCAACAACATGACCCACGAATTTAAAACGCCCATTGCTACTATATCACTTGCAGTAGATGCCCTTCGTAATGAAAAGGTACAGGCCAACCCCGAAAAGATGGCGTATTTTAGTGGCATTATAAAGGATGAAAATATTAGGATGAATAAGCATGTAGAAAGCATACTACAAGCGGCTCATATGGATAAAGAAGAACTTGAATTAAACCTGACTCCACTTCATTTGCACGACCTTATTAAAGGCGCCATAGACAATCATCAGTTACAGCTCAAAGAAAAAAATGGCCAGGTTATTTTGCATTTACATGCAGACAATGATGTTATCGAGGCAGATGAAATTCATTTTTCAAATTTGATTTCAAACCTTATTGATAACGCCATTAAATACGCAGCAGCAGAACCCATTATTACCATTACTACATTGGTAAAAGGAAATGCTATTTATGTTTCTTGTGCGGACAATGGAATTGGTATGACCGACGAAACACAAAAACGAATCTTTGAAAAGTTTTATAGAGCGCACACCGGCAACTTGCACAACGTGAAAGGATTTGGCCTAGGTATGAGTTATGTTAAAACCGTTATTGATGCGCACAAGGGTAACATTAGTGTAGCTAGTAAATTAGGAGAGGGTAGTGTGTTTACCGTACAGATGGATCTAGCCAAATAAGGCATCCATCACCATAACTTAAAAATCTAAAATTATTTTCGAGGGCGTAATCGTACATGGGTTTCCAGTTCCCATTGGTAATGGCAGCTACCAGTAATAGCAGCGTAGATTGCGGCTGATGAAAATTGGTAATGAGGCCATCAATAATTTTAAAGCGGTAGCCAGGTGCAATAATAATTTGCGTTTTAGTGATAAGGCGAGTTACACTGTTTTGCTCCATCCAGTTACATAGCACGCCAAGTGCTGCTGCGGTTGATGGGAGCTCGTTTTGTGGCATTAACTCGTAAGGATCCCACTGTACCACACTAATATTTTCTATGGATAGATTTCCGTTGTTGTTTGCGTTGTTGTTGTGCGATTTGTTTGCGGCGATTATTTTGGCGCCCATCCAGTAAAGGCTTTCCAATGTTCTTAATGAAGTGGTGCCAACTGCAATGATTGTTTTTGCGATCGAATGTTGACTCGCATTTTGATTCGTATTTTCATCGCGTTTTGTAAAATTATCACGCAGCAGTTCAATAAAACTTTTTTGCACATCAATAAATTCGGCGTGCATTTCATGTTCTTCCATGCGTGCCGCTTTTACGGGTTTAAAAGTACCAGCGCCAACATGTAGTGTTACAAATTCTTTGGTAATATTTTTTGCAGCGAGTTTTTCAAACAGCCTAGGTGTAAAGTGTAATCCTGCTGTAGGTGCTGCTACAGAGCCTTCTGCGGCTGCGTATAC
>CAJBRT010000010.1 GCA_903958045.1 uncultured Bacteroidota bacterium
GATCGGCTCTATCAGGTGATAGCCGAGCTCCAGCAAAAAGGGCGCCTTTAGGCGCCCTTTTTATTTAAAAATTCTTCTGCATATATTTTGCTCCAAGTCCTGCCGCGTCTATTGGACTCGTTCCAGTAAACGCTTCCTGCTCCACAAAAAAAGATGCTAGTCCGTATTTAGCACCCGCTTTTAATACCTTTTTAAAATCGATAACACCTGTTCCTATCACACAAGACTCTTGTTTATTATTAACCTTTTTTGTCAAATCTTTTACGTGACATAATTTAAAACGGTTTGGATATTTTTTTAACCAAGCAATAGGATCTTGGTTAGCATAATTTACCCAGTAAATATCCATTTCAAAATCTACAAGAGAAGGGTCAGTGCCCTGCATCATTAGATCTTGTGGCATTTGACCATCCATAGGAATAAATGAATAGTCATGATTATGATACGCAAATTTGATGCCGTGCTTTTTTGCAATTTTACCAGACACATTAAACTCATCTGCAAAAGCTTTATAATTATCTAAGCTTTTTTGCGCACCCTTGTGCGGACAAATTAAATACTGCATACCAATGGCAGCAGCTTGTTCCGATTTTTTATCAAAATCAGTTAAATTATCGCAATGGCTTGAAACAATTTTCATACCTAAGTCATCGATGTAGCTTTTAAAACCTTTGTGACCCATGCCCCAAAACATACCCTGTGGGCCTTCGTAACTTTCAATTTCTTTAAACCCAAAACTTGCAAGCTTTGCAAGCGTGCCTTTGGCGTCCGCCATCATGTTTTCTTTAACCGTCCAAAGTTGAATACCAAAGTTTGGAATTTTAAATCCAGCAGGTGCATCCAAAAAACTCGCCTTTGTTAAAAAAGGTACACTTAATCCTAGCGCTGCAAAAGAACCGTTGCGTAAAAAATCTCTTCTATTAATAGACATCAAATAAATAATTTAAAATTCAAAAATATTGTGGCTCCAAAAAAGCGCCAGTTAGGTTGCCCAAGCTTTATCGCCTTTTTTGTAAGGCACACATCCTTCATATTTACCCGGAATGGCAACGTACCTAAGTGCTTGTGTAGCGCCAATTTCAGAGCTAAAATAACCCCAAAGCGTAAGCTGCTTAATCATGGTAAAATGATGGGTAGGCTGTTCTGCTGTTTTAGTTTCTTGGTATTTTTTTACTTCTGCATCCAAATCAACAATCATTTTTTGTTGAGCGTCGGGTGCTGCTGCTTTAAATTTTGTTGCGAGTGCAGCAAGTCCATCTTTAAATACTTTTTGATCTTTTGCTTCGTAACAATCTGTTACAATCACGCCCATAAACTCACCCACTTTAGCTGCTTTTGCACCTGGTGTGTTAGTAGTAGGAATAATAATTTCTGCGATGTCGTTTAACAAGCTCATTTCTGATGCAGATAATACGCCTGCGGCAGCATCTGGGTTTGCTTTACAACCGCTCAAAAAAGCAGATGATCCAATAATCGTTCCTCCTAGTAATAGGGCAACACTTGATAAGGCTTCTCTTCTATTCATGGTTATTGATTGATAAATTATACATCACAAATTTTAATCGCTTGCTTTAATGAAGCAAGTGGATCTTTGGATGCTGGAATAAATTCTTGCGCTACATACTTATTAAATCCAGTAGCTACAATAGCTTTCATGATAGCCGGGTAATACAACTCCTGTGTATCGTCAATTTCATGACGCCCTGGTACACCCGCTGTGTGGTAATGACCAATGTATTCGTGGTAGGTATTGATGGTATGAATCACGTCTCCTTCATCTACTTGCATATGGTAAATGTCATAGAGTAATTTAAAATTAGATGAACCAATTTTTTTACAAAGTGCAACACCCCAAGCCGTTCTATCACACATATAATCTTTGTGGTCTACTTTACTATTCAGGAGTTCCATAATAATGGTTACGCCTCTTTTTTCGGCGTGTGCCATAATTTGTTTTAATCCTTCGGCACAGTTGTCAAGTCCAGTTTGATCGTCAAGTGTAGCGGTTCTATTCCCACTAAAACAAATCAAATTGGTGTACCCGGCATCTGCTACTAAATCAATATGCTCATTGTATTTTTGAATCAGTGTTGCATGGTTATTTTTATCGGCCCACCCTTTTGTTAAACTAATTTCGGCGCCATTACACATGGTAGAAATAAGTCCGTATTTTTTGAGTATGGGCCATTCAGAAGGGCCTATTAAATCTATTCCTACTAGACCCATTTCTTTGGCTGCTTTACATAAGTCTTCTAGTGGGATACCACTAAAACACCAACGGCACACAGAGTGGTTTACATTTCCTTTTAATCCTTTATCCATAAGGCGTTCAGGGGTATTTGTTGCCGCAGATGCGAGTGATCCTAGCGCACTGCTTGCTGCAAAAGTAGCTGCACCAGCCACCATATTTTTAATAACGTTTCTTCTATTGTTAGACATTGATTTTCTTTTAAAATATTAAGCGACTACTTTATTTTTATTACGCATGTATAAAAACAAACCCGCAAATGCTACCGATAAAAATACTGGAATCAAAAGCGTGGTATTGAGTACCGCTTGTCCAGCCTGTGCTGGTGTTAACGAAGAAGCTTGTAACTCCGCATAATGATCACCCATAAATATCATATACACCGATACAGCAAACATACCAGCACCACCCATAAGGTTTAAACCAACAGCGCCTGTTTCAGGTAAATTTTCTGCAACAAAACCAAGCATCGTAGGCCAGAAATAACATACGCCCATACCAAACACAATCGCACCCACAAATAACATATTACCTGTTGTGTGACCCATGATATAAAGTCCTGCCGCTGATAATACTGCCGATAAAAACAAAACACCAGTTGGTGAAAAGCGGTGAACCACGGGTTCTGCAAGGCCACGGCCTATTACCATTATACCCGTTTCGATGGTTAACAAAAGGAGTGCATTATCAGAAACATTTTTAAGTAATACATCAATCCATTGACCTGTAAATAATTCGGTGATGGCAGTACCAAACATAAGTACAATCATTACTAAAAAAAGTGGATTCAACAGCGCCTTATACATAGCAGCAGTAGAGATACCACTTGCCACACGCTCTGTAACCGGAAAATCTAATTTGCTAAAATAGTATCCGTATAACAAAGTAGGAATAGCCATTAGTCCAACCTGTACCTGCCAACCAATTCCAGCTTTGCTTAAAAAGTAAACAATAAGGGTACCAATGACAATACCACCCGGAAACCACAAATGAAAGTGGTTTAGTTTGGTGGTTTTATTGTCTGCGTAAATCGTTGCTACGAGCGGGTTACAAGCCGCTTCCACGGTACCATTGGCAATCCCTATGCAAAGCGTAGAAATAAATAAACCCCAATAACCGCCGGCAAAAACAGTTAGTAAAATACCAACCAAATGAAATATAAAAGCCACCAACAATAACTTTTTCATACCAATGATATCCACCACAAAACCACCTATTACAACGGCTAAGGGAAAGCCCCAAAAGGCAGTGGCAGCAATGGTTCCGAGCTGACCTGTATTGAGCTCAAACTGTACGCCCAACTGGCCTAAAATACCTGCGCGAATGCCAAAAGATAAGGAAGTAACAAGTAACGCTAAGCAGCTGGCAATAAAGAGTTGCTGCTTTTGAATGTTGTTTTGCATAATCGTAAAAGGTTCGTGATAAATTCTATTCAATAAATGTAATTTTTTTATTTTAAATGTTGACCGATAAAATTTACTTTTAGTTCCACAATTTAAAATAGAACAAACATGAACAGAAAACTAAGAATGGGCATGGTAGGCGGCGGTAAAGACGCCTTTATTGGTGCTATACATAGGCTTGCAGCCAATATGGATGGACTCATCGAACTCTGTTGTGGTGCGCTCAGCATCAATCCTGAAATCGCCAAAGACTCAGGGGCTTCCTTGTTTTTACCCGAGCATCGTACTTATTTAACATACGATGAAATGATTACCAAAGAAAGCCAGCTTCCAGCTTCTGAAAGAATGGATTTTGTAACCATCGTAACACCCAATTTTGCCCATTTTGCCCCTGCCATGATGGCCCTCGATCATGGGTTTCATGTAGTCATAGAAAAACCAATTGCTTTTACCCTCGACGAAGCCAAACAACTGCACCAAAAAGTGCAGGAAACAGGCCTTACGCTTTGTCTTACACATACCTACTCCGGGTACCCACTTGTAAAACAAGCTAGGGCCATGGTACAAGACAATGTTTTTGGAAAAATTAGAAAGGTATGGGTAGAATATCCGCAGGGCTGGCTTAGCAAATTAAGTGAGCGTGAAGGAAATGCGCAAGCTGCTTGGAGAACCGATCCTAAAAAATCAGGTAAAGCAGGTTGCATGGGTGATATTGGTACGCACGCAGCGCACTTAGCCGAATACATAACGGGCGCGCAAATCACACAACTTTGTGCCGATTTAAATGCCATGGTAGAAGGCCGTATGCTTGATGATGATGGGAATGTGTTATTACAATTTAGCAACGGCGCAAGAGGTGTTTTAATGGCATCGCAAGTAGCAGCTGGTGAAGAAAATGCATTAAAAATTAGAATCTACGGCGAAAAAGGTGGACTTGAATGGGCACAACACGACCCTAACACATTACTTGTAAAATGGCTCGATGCGCCTACGCAAATTTTACGCGCAGGTGGTAATTACAGCGATAGACTTAGTAAATATGCCATTCATAATAGTAGAACACCAGGTGGACATCCAGAAGGATATTTAGAAGCATTTGCAAATATCTATCGCAATTTTGCACTCACTTTATCTGCAAAAATAGATGGCACAACACCTACGCCAGAAATGTTAGATTTTCCAAATACCAACGATGGTTTAAGAGGCATGGCATTTATTGATAACGTAGTTGCCTCTGGAGCTTCTGATCAAAAATGGACACCGTATACAATTTAAATGACCGCATCAATCAAAGATTATGACAACAATGAAAGGACCTGGTATTTTTTTAGCACAATTTATGGGCGATACTGCACCTTTTAATTCTTTAGAAAGTATTTGCAAATGGGCGGCATCACTGGGTTTTAAAGGTGTTCAAATTCCAAGCTGGGATAGCCGTTGCATTGATTTACAAAAAGCCGCCGAAAGCAAAACCTATGCCGATGAAATAAAAGGTATTGTAGCAGCAGCTGGTTTAGAAATCACTGAACTCTCTACACATTTACAAGGTCAGCTCGTTGCAGTTAACCCAGCGTACGATAGTTTGTTTGATGGCTTTGCGCCAGAAAATGTGCGCGGTAATGCAAAAGCAAGAACAGAATGGGCCGTGCAGCAATTAAAATATGCAGCAGCAGCTTCTGAAAATTTAGGATTAAATGCACACGCAACTTTTAGTGGTGCACTCTTATGGCACACGGTATATCCTTGGCCGCAAAGACCCGCAGGACTTGTAGAAACAGGTTTTACAGAACTTGCTAAAAGATGGAAACCCATATTAGACGTTTTTGACAACCATGGTGTAGACCTTTGTTACGAAGTGCACCCCGGCGAAGATTTACATGATGGCGTTTCTTATGAAATGTTTTTAGAAAAAGTAAACAACCACAAGCGTGCCTGTCTACTGTATGATCCATCACATTTTGTGTTACAATGTTTAGACTATTTAACATATATCGATCATTACCATGAGCGCATCAAAATGTTTCATGTAAAAGATGCAGAGTTTAATGCCTCTGGCAAGCAAGGCGTGTATGGTGGGTATCAAAACTGGGTAGACCGTGCTGGCAGGTTTAGATCACTGGGTGATGGGCAGGTTAATTTTGGGGCCATTTTTAGCAAATTGGCTGCCTATAATTATAGTGGCTGGGCTGTTATGGAGTGGGAATGTGCCATTAAAGACGCACAGGTGGGCGCCGCAGAAGGAGCGCCATTTATTCAAAAAAATATCATTCAGGTAACAGCGAAAGCTTTTGATGACTTTGCTGGCACCGGTGCCAACGAAAAATTAAATCGTGCCATTTTAGGAATAGATTAATAACTTTAAACCCTCATTAAAAAATAGTATCCGTGAAAAAGACGTACCTAACACTTCCCCTATTTGCACTCATCATTGCATGTGGTGGCGGAACAGAAAAAAAAGAAGATGCAGGCAATGCATCAGCAGAAGTAGTAGATTTAAGTAGCAACCCTGATTACCAAAAAGGTTTAGAACTAATTGGCAAATCAGACTGCTTGACTTGTCATAAAGTAAGTGAAAAAAATATTGGACCTGCGTACAAAGACGTTGCAGCAAAATATGAAAACACCGACGAAAACGTAAAAATGTTGGCCGGTAAAATTATCAAAGGCGGCCAGGGTGTATGGGGTGCTATTCCAATGACACCGCACACTTCATTATCGGAAGCCGATGCTGAACAAATGGTAAAGTATATTCTACTCCTTAAAAAATAAAAATATGATTGCTTCTTTTTTCACTTCAATATTATTAGGCGGTTTACTTGCTGGCACAACACCTACATCAAAACCATCGGATGCAAAACCAGCGGATCCAAAAAAGGAAACCAAAGCAGTAGCTTCAGAATGGATTTCTTTATTCAATGGTAAAAACACCAAAGGATGGCATTCTTACGGCAAAGAAACGGTGGGCAAGGCTTGGAAAGTAATGGACGGCGGCATTTTATATTTAGATGCTTCTAATAAAGCCGACTGGCAAACCAATGGCGGTGGCGATTTAGTACACGAATTGGAACTACAAGATTTTCATTTAAAATTGGAGTGGAAAATTTCAGCAAAAGGAAATAGTGGTATTATATTTTGGGTACAAGATGACAAAACTAAATTTGATCATGTTTGGTTTACTGGACCAGAAATGCAAGTACTCGATAATGATGGACATGGTGATGGAAAATTTGTAACGCACCGTGCCGGCAACTTATATGATTTAATTGCAGGACCAGAAGGTGTTGTAAAACCTGTTGGCGAATGGAACCTTGCAGAAATTGTAAGTTACAGAGGTAAATTAGATTTTTACTTAAATGGTGTGAATGTTGTTTCAACAACATATGGCGATGATGCTTGGAGAAAAATGATTGCAAATAGTAAGTTTAAAACCATGCCAGATTTTGGTAAAATATTTTCAGGTCATATTGCACTTCAAGACCATGGCGACAATGTGTGGTATAAAAACATCATGGTTAAAAAATTGTAACGAAAGAACGCTATTTTAGCGTCATGAATCATTTGCCCGACGAATACTATATGGAGGAAGCTTTAAAAGAAGCCAACCTCGCATTGGAGGCAGATGAAGTGCCTGTGGGCGCCGTGGTGGTGGTGAATGGAAAAATCATCGCGAGAGGCCATAACCAAGTAGAGCTTTTAAACGATTCTACGGCACATGCCGAAATTTTAGCCCTCACCTCTGCATACAGTTCAATGGGCGCTAAATACCTCCCAGAAGCCACTTTATACGTTACCCTAGAACCCTGCATGATGTGCGCCGGTGCACTCTACTGGGGTAAAGTAAGTCGTATCGTTTACGGTGCCTCCGACGAAAAAAATGGGTATCAGAAAATAGCCCAACCTTTTGGACCTAAAATAGAAATTGTTGGGGGCGTTTTAGCCGCAGAATGCAGTTGGCTCATCAAAACCTTTTTTAAAAACAAACGTTAAGCATTTTGATAGGCTCCAATTAGAGTGTAGCTTTGCGTTTTAATTTATTACTTTTTAAAAATACAATTATGTCATTTACACTTGCACCCTTACCCTATGCACATGATGCATTAGAACCACATATCGATACCACGACCATGCAAATTCACCATGGTAAACACCACCAAGCTTATGTAGACAATTTAAACAAAGCAGTGGCAGGTACCGAGCATGAATCAAAAACAATTGAAGCGCTAGTGGCTGCTGCAGGAAGCATTAGCCCTGCTGTTCGTAACAACGGTGGTGGACATTGGAACCATACATTTTTCTGGGAAAGTTTAGCACCCAATGCTGGCGGTGCGCCAACAGGTGCATTAGCAGAAGCAATTGATGCTGCTTTTGGTTCTTTGGATGCATTCAAAGAAAAATTTGCTGCGGCTGGCCTTACTCGTTTTGGAAGTGGATGGGCTTGGTTAGTAGTTGTTGATGGCAAACTAGTGGTTTCTTCTACACCCAATCAAGACAATCCTTTAATGGACGTTGCAGAAGTAAAAGGAACGCCCATTTTAGGCGCTGATGTTTGGGAACACGCGTACTATTTAAAATATCAAAACCGCAGAGCAGATTATTTAGCTGCGTTTTGGAATGTTGTAAACTGGAATACAGTAGCAGCGCGTTTTAGCGCAGCTTCTTAGTAAACTATATTTTACGGAACGGGGTCATAACCATGACCTCCACCCGGTCTACATTTACTGATACGGATTATTGAGAGGTACATGCCTTTAAATAATCCGTATTTTTTTAGGGCCTCTACTGCATAGTGCGAACAGGTGGGCGTAAACCTACACTTAGGCCCAAGCGCTGGCGAAATCACGTACTGATAAAATTTGATGACTAGTATAAATGGAATGCTTAGTATTTGCCAAATTATTTTCATCCCAGTTGTTTGATTAATTTTTCAATGACTGCTGGCATCAAATCCTGTAACGCCGCAGAGGTTGGCATTTGTTTATCGATCCATAAAATAAATACTGCAACAGTTTTTTGTTGCGCCACTAAATGTTCGTGTAATGGAAGTTTATGCAAGCGGTAGGCTTCACGCATGCGTCTTTTAATGGTATTACGGTCTACTGCTTTTTTAAAATTTCTGGCAGAAACACCCACACCCACTTGCACAGGATGTGCGGGTGTATGATCAACGGGTAAATAAAATACTTTAACCGGAAACGCAGCTATACTTTTTCCTTTCGCAAACAAAAGTTCAATTTGCTTGCGGCTTTTTAGTTTTTCAAATTTGTTATAGGAAAAAGTTTCAGCCATAATTTTAAAATGGAACTACACTAAATTAAAAAAGTCCTGCTTCTAAAAGCAGGACTTATATTATAAATTCTGAGGGTCTTTAATGCGTATGCGTTAAAGAATTCCTGTTTGGTTTATTTTAAACCTTTCTCGCTAGAAACAGTTAGTTTCTTGCGGCCTTTTTTACGACGGCTTGCCAAAACTTTACGTCCATTAGCAGATTCCATTCTTTTACGAAATCCGTGAACTGTTTTACGGCGGCGCTTATGCGGTTGAAATGTACGTTTCATAACTTGCGTTTTTTAACTAACCCTTTAATCTTGTTTCGTTTCATATACGGCAGTCACCATGCTGCTGTCTTGTGAAAGGACGGCAAAAGTAAGGAAAAGTAGGTGTAAGTTAAAAAAGGAAGAAAGATTTTTTTTAACTGATTGATAATCAGCTTCAAAAAAAGTCAATTTTTAAAGCGTAGCAGGCAAAGAATGCACCGAATAGCCTAAAAAGTCAGCTGCATGGGCATCAAAATCGAGTGCAGCATCGGTGGTGTAAAAAACGACATCACTTTGTTTTGTAATCCCCGCATCCAAACCCGGATGTCTTTGCAAGTAATTGACCAGGCTTGCAGCCACAATAGCGCCCTGCGTGAGCACGGTAACGCCTTTGGGTACAAGAGACTCAATGGTATCTAATAACAACGGGTAATGCGTGCAGCCAAGTAATAAAGTATCGATTTTGCCCGATTTTGCAAAAAGGGCATGTAAGTCTTGTTCTACAAAAAAGCGGGCTCCCTGCGTGTCGTAAGCCCTATTTTCGATGATGGGCACCCACATAGGGCAGGCTTGCTGAAATACTTTTACGTCCGGAAAAAATTTAGCAATTTCTGTGGGGTAACTTTCGCTTTCTACGGTACCCTTGGTACCCACAATACCCACCTCTTTTGAGGTAGAAAATTGACCCAGCACTTCGGTGGTAGGCCTGATAACGCCCAGCACTCTTTTATGGCTGCCACGGCTAGCAAGGTCTTTTTGTTGTATTGTTCTTAACGCTTTTGCAGAAGCCGTATTACAGGCTAAAATAACCAGATCGCAACCTTTATCAAACAACCAATCTACGGCTTCTAAAGTATACTGATATACCGTTTCATAAGACCTTGGGCCGTATGGTGCGCGCGCATTATCACCGAGGTACATAAAATCGTGGGTAGGAAGGGCGAGTTGCAATTCTTTAAGGATGGTTAATCCTCCATAACCACTATCAAATACGCCGATTGGCTTTTTTGTTTGCATACACAAAAATAAGAACCCCGCCTTTAACAGACGGGGTTCATGTATAAATAGTTTGTAAAAGCTATTTTATCCTTTTTTAGCAGGTGCTGCTGTCTTAGCAGGTGCACCAGGAACCACGCCACCCGCTTGTTTCCAAGCATCCATAATTTCTTGTGGTAATGCAAGGTTTAACTTCATGGCTACACGGATGGTTAAATTATCTAAGATATTAGGTTGCATGTACGGAGACAATGTTTCTGTCTTTAACACAAGCGTATACTTTTGTTCAGTAACGATTTGTTGTAATGCAGTTACCATCTTTTGTCTGTATGGTAAAAGAGATTGCTCCATTTTTCCATTTTGCATTTCTTGTGCATACTGCTGCCAGTTTGCTAATTTGTACCCTAAACGGTTTAAATCAGATAAAGCCATTTCTCTTGCTTTTGCAGGCATGGTAGCTGAATCTTTTTTGAAAAGACTATCTCTACGCTGGTAATCTTGCACCGTGTAAGCGTATTCTGGATTCAAAGAATCTTTAACGAAATTGTTGATGATTGTATCCACTTTTTGAATATCTGGAAACAGGCTTAATAAACTTTGCTCATCAAAGTAACCAATTTTAACCTGCGCGTTTGTGCTATTTGAGAATAGTAAGCTGGCTGCTAAAACCACACAAACAAATAATAATTTCTTCATTGTAGAGAGTGTTTGAATTTTTGTTAGAACTGTTTATTTAAACTTTTTGTGTTTTTATTTAATCCCTAACTCTTTAAGCACATCGTCGCTTTTATCAAGTTTCGGGTCGGCAAATATAATGGTTATTCCTTCACTTTTATCCAGTACGAAGTCATAAGAACGGCTGGTCGCTATTTTTTGAATGGCATCGTATACTTTATCCTGAACCGGCTTTATAAGGCGCTGACGCTCTTTAAAAAGGTCGCCTTCGTAGCCAAAACGCTTTTTTTGAAGATCACGCACCTGCTTTTCCTTTTCAAAAAGCTCGTCTTCACGCTTCTTTTTAAGGGCTTCTGTTAGCATAAACTGCTCAGACTCATAGTTTTTATACATTTTGTCGAGCTGAACTTGTAAATCATCAATTTCCTTTTGCCACTGCTCGCCAATAAGTTTTAGCTTGGCATCGGCTTCTTTATAGGCCGGAATACGTTCAAGTATGTACTTGGTATCAATAACGGCATAACGCTGTTGCGCTGATGCGCCCATGGTTGTCCCAAGTACCATCAAAGCCACAAATAATAACTTTTTCATGCTTCTAATTTAAATATTATTCTGGTTCAAAACCTAACATAAAGGTAAATCTTGCCGCATCCTTCATCGCTCCATTTGGCGTAAATCTATCGAGTCCAACACCATAGTCAAATCCTAAAAGACCAAACATTGGTAAGAAGAAACGCATACCTAAACCAACAGATCTACGAAGTCTAAATGGATTGTAATCTTTGATATTATACCATCCGTTTGCTGCTTCATAGAAACCAAGGGCATAAATGGTACTACTTGGATTTAAGCTAAGTGGGTACCTAAGTTCTACACTGTATTTATTAAATATGGTAAAGTACTGACTTGCTCTTTGCTGATCTGGATTGATTTTTGGATTTGAATTTTCGTACACTGGATAACCTCTATGTGCAATGATGTCAAATCCTAAAAGCGCAAACTGATTGCTTAAGCCCGCGTCACCTACCTGGAATCTTTCGAAAGGAGACATGCCTAAATCTTTATTGAATCTACCCAAGAAACCAAATTTGGCAGCGGCTCTAATCACAAACTGTTTGTTACGGTCTTCGCCGTGTGGTTTACCAAGCGGCACAAACCATTCGCCATTCATACGCCACTTGTGGTATTCAATCCACTTGTATGGGTTGGCGCTTGTTTGGATATTTTTATTGAATAAAGAATACGGTGGCGTTGCTTGCACACTAAATAAAAACGTAGATCCACTTTTTGGATATAAGGGCTGATCGATAGATGAACGTTGAAGTGCAATTTTTATGTTCGCGTTGTTTACAACACCATTGTCAAATCCAGGTAAATTTCTTGGATCAATGGCATAATCACTAAGCTTGTAACGCGTATAGTTTAAACCAACAGAAAGTGAGAAAAAGTCGTCGGGCCATTTTAATTGTTTTGCCAAACTAACGGTGGCACCTGTGGTGGAAATGTATTTTGAGTCTGCGGCATTGGGATCAAACATTCCCGTGATAGGATCAAATGTTTGTCCAAATTTGGTATTGAATACGCTCACCGTTAACGCATTTCTTTTTTTACCACCAAACCAAGGTTCGGTGAAAGAGAAGTTATAAGAACGGAATGCTTTACCATTACTTTGAACACGCAAACTTAATTTTTGACCTTCTCCCATTGGAAGTGGATCCCATGCTTGCTTCTTCCAAATATTTCTTACCGAAAAGTTATTGAAAGAAATACCGAGCGTACCCGTAAGTCCAATAAATCCACCCCAACCGGCGCTCAATTCTAATTGATCACTCGATTTTTCTTCTACCGTGTAATTGATGTCAACGGTTCCATCATCTGGATTAGGTCTTGGATCGATGCCAATTTTTTCTTGGTTGAAATAATTGAGCTGTGCAATTTCACGTTGTGAACGCATTAAATCGGTTCTGCTAAACTTTTCGCCTGGAATGGTTCTTAACTCTCTTCTAATTACGTGTTCTTTGGTACGGTCGTTACCAAAGATTCTAATATTTTTAATGGTCGCTTGCGGACCTTCAATGATTCTGATTTCGTAATCGATGGTATCGTTGTAAACCGCTGTTTCAACTGGATCGGTATTGAAAAACAAATAACCATCATCTTGGTAAATACCACTGATATCGCCACCTTCTGCTGCCGCAGATTTACCTAGTTTTTTATTCAGGGTTTCTAAATTGTAAATGTCGCCTTTACGAATACCTAAGATCGCAGTTAAAATAGAATCTGAATATTTAGTATTACCTCTCCAGGTGATGTTACCAAAATAGTAACGGCGACCTTCACTCACTTTGATATCGATATTGATATGTCCGTTTCCATTGTAATAAACGGTGTCGTTTACAATGGTTGCATCTCTATACCCAAGTGAGTTGTAATAATCTAAGATATTGTCTTTGTCTTCTTCGTATTTTTTGGTGTCAAACTTGGCGCTAGAAAATTTAATACGCGCGTAAGGATCGAGTACTTTTTTGGTTTTCGTAAATGTCAAAAAACCTTTTTCTTTCATGTACTGTTCAAAACTATAACGCTGTATTTTCACGATTTTAGGCTCATCAAATACAGGAAACAAAGTAAGTCTAGATTTTTCGTGGATTTCTTTTAATTTCTTTTTTAAAAGCCCGGCCTCAACAGTGTTGCCACCAAAATTGATATTGTTGATCCGTACTTTTGGACCTTTATCAATTACGAAATCAAGTAATAATGTATTCTCATAAGTAGAATCGGCCTTTTCCAAAATTTTCACTTGTGCACTTTGAAAACCTTTTTCGGCATAGAATTTTTTAATCGCTTCTACCGCAGAAATTTTCATGTTTTCTGTGATCACACGGTTGCGCACAAGTCCAGTTTTACCCGTTAAATCTTCTGCGTCACTTTTGCTAACCCCTTTAAATAAAAAGTTAGACAAACGCGCGCGTTCAGTTACCGCAATTTCAATTTCAATATTTTTATCTTCTAATTTTGTAATAAATATTTCTACGTCAGAGAAATAGTTTTGCCCCCATAATTTTGTGATGGCTTTTGAAAATAAATCGCCCCCCGGAATTACAACCTCATCTCCCACATTCACATTGGCAATGGAGATTAAAAGGTTTTCATCAAAAAAGCTATTACCGGTAACTTTAATAGCACTGATTTTATATTTTTTGGGTGTTTTTTGATTGAAAATATTGATAAGATCCGCATCGACATTGGTAATAACCGTATCGCTCTTTTCTTGCGCACTGGAGGCAGTACTTGCAAGCGATAATACGATTGCCAACATGAATAATTTGTATACTTTCTGCATCTTTTTCTATTTGTTATATCGCTGGCTGATCTTTCACCACAGCAGATTTCGTCGATTTTGGTTCTTATAAGCGGAGCAAATTAACGGGAATAATTAAAAGTCTTTGTTAAATCGCTAAACTTATTAAGTAATTATATAATATATATAGTGCTTACACTTTTTCTTCTTGTTGAATTTGTTTTCCTGTTTTACCAAACCTACGCTCTCTTTGCTGAAAATCTAGAATCGCTTCTTCTAAATGAGGCTTTCTAAAATCTGGCCACAATATAGGGGTAAAATAGAGCTCCGCATAGGCAATTTGGTATAATAAAAAATTGCTTATACGAAATTCACCACTGGTTCTAATAACGAGGGCCGGATCTGGAATTCCCTTGGTACACAAATAGTCAGCAATGGTATCTTGGGTAATTTGTTGCGGGTTCAAACGCCCTGCCTGAACATCCAATGCTATTTGCTTGACAGCACTTGCAATTTCCCATCTACTACTATAACTCAGCGCCATAATAAGCGTCAATCCGGTATTGGCAGCCGTTAATTCAAGGGCTTCTTCGAGTTCAGTTTGTGCAAAATCAGGAAGCATTTGCCTATCCCCAATGACTTGCAAACGAATATTATTTTTATTTAATGTAGGAACTTCTTTTCGGATGGTATCCACCAGCAAACTCATCAGTCCGGCAACTTCACTAGCTGGACGGTCCCAATTTTCGGTGCTAAATGCATAGAGTGTTAAATAACCAATGCCTAATTCTGCTGCACCTTCCACGATATTTCTAACGCTTTCAACTCCATGAAAATGACCAAACAAACGGTCTTCGCCTCTTTCTTCTGCCCAACGCCCGTTACCATCCATAATGATGGCAACATGTTCCGGTAAACGACTGAGATCGATTTGAGGCTTAAGGTCTTCCTGCATGCTTTTAAAAAGAGTTTATAGGCTGCAAAATTAACGAAAAAACAGAGGTTTACGCCGAATACTTTGCCTAATTATAGCCAAAAGGGCTTATTGGACAGGCTTTGGACACTTATAGGTTTGTAAATTGAAGGAAATCCCCACTTTGAGACCAGCAAAAACGTCGGTTTGAAGGGTATTGCCCCTTTGTCTACCCTTAATGCCTATGGGAGCACCTGTTTCATAACTTCGGTCTTGAAGCAAAAAAGCGGGCGAAGGAGACCCGTCCGGTAGGGTAGGAAAAGCGTCTGGTGCATACACCCCGCTCACATCATCTAAATGATCGGTATTGGTAAAGCGGTACATCAGCTCGGCAAAAACATTGAACTGCTCGCTTAGCGCATACTTAACACCTAGGGTAAGTGGCACCGACACGGCAATGGGTGCATAGGTTTTAAATGTGGGATAGGCCGAAGACCCCTGCCCTTCTGTGCCTAATGGTCTTAAAAAATACTTTTGATTGTCTAAAAAAGCATAGGGATCATAAGAAAAAGCACCCACCCCCACGCCAACATACGGTGTGAACCTAAAATCTTCGAAACCTGGTTGAAATGCAAAAAAGTTAAAATCAAAGGAAACGGCTGCCTCCCAAACATGGCTATTGAAACTAAGGTTTCGTCTGCGCTGACTAGCATTGTTACTATACTGATCAGCATAACCAAGCAGCGCATATTCGCCACTGAGCCTAACACTCATATAGTTGTTGAACTGCTTTCTAAAAAAAACACCCGCATTGGCTTTGGGCCTATTAACAGCAGCGGTAGGGTTTAAATCTCCAAAATAATGTGCAGCACCTGCTCCAATACCAAATTCGGCTTGGTGCACGAAACTTTGCATGAGCTGCGCATTTGCGGTAAAAATACCGCAGCCAAAAATGAGTATGAAAATAAAATGTTTAGCCATGTGCACCTGCTTACTTATTGTAAAGTAGCAACAAAAATAAATACCAAAAATGTTAATTTCTTTTATCGAGGCCCCAAGTAAGCTTAGATCTAAGCGTAGACAAGAAACTATTTTCGTTTAATCGGACAAGATTTACGCAAAACTGCTCTTTTCGAATGGCCAATTGCACCGTTTTATCAACGATTTCTTTGCGTGCGTCAAGTGCGCAAATAAATTGATCTGCTCTTCCTTCAATTTCAAAGGACACTACGTTTGTATCAGGAATCACAATGGGACGCACATTTAAATTATGTGGCGCAACAGGTGTAATCACAAAACTTGCTGCGTCCGGAAATAAAATAGGTCCATTGCAACTCATACTGTAACCCGTAGATCCAGTAGGCGTAGATACAATGAGTCCATCGGCCCAATAAGTATTTAAAAATTCTCCATTGATGTAGGTATGTATTTTAATCATAGGAGAAATGTCACGCTTGTGAATCGCAAATTCATTCAGTGCAAAAGGTGTGTCCCCAAAAAGTCCTTCGTTAGAATCGAGATGAATAAGTGCACGTTTATCCACTACAAATGTTCTATTCACAATAGCGTCTACTGCACTTTGTAATGCATCGGGACTAATGCTCGCTAAAAATCCGAGTCTGCCAAAATTGATTCCCAACACAGGGATACCAGAATCTTTTACCAGTGTAACGGCGTCAAGCATCGTACCATCTCCCCCTAAACTAATCAGACAATCAATAGAAGCATCTAAATCAGTAGAAACTTTAAAGGGTATGAGTGAAGCGGTGGTATCAGCTGGCAAATCGGCGTGCATGAGTAGTTGATGAAACACATGTATCTCAACATCATGCGGTGCCAACGCTTCAAGCAAAACAGCAAGCGGATTGGGGGTTGCCAAATCTAAACCTCTACTATAAATTGCAATTTTCATGTGCCAATATTCAAGTCAAATTCATCAAAAATTAAATTCGCCTTGCAAATATAAGCCTTCCCGCCCTAGCTGATTGCGGCTATATTCTACGCGAAATACAAAATCGTATACACTTACAAGGTCTATCCCGGCACCATAGGTGTACAACAGTGTATTACTCAAACTGTTAGAAGGCCCGGCATATTTATGATACGCATACCCAGCATCTGCAAACATTTTTAAATACAGCCGAATAGGTATTTTTTCATGATTTTTGATCGGTACCGGATTTGTGAGGGTGAAATTTTTTACATTAAAATGCAAGGCATTTCTTGATACCGCACCAGCCGTTCCATCTACTACATAATATTCGAGGCCTCGCAATTGCATGCCACCATAGCCAATAAGTCTACTATTAGAAAATATGGAGTCGATCGGTGATTTATAGGCAGCGGTTGCGTCTAGTATTAAAAAGAATTTATTGCTTATTTTTTTTGCATACAAATATCTTGCACTCATTTGAAAAATGGATTGCTCCCGCTGAGATGCAAATCGTTTCATCAAAAAAAAGTCTGTGTAATATCCTGCTGTAGGATACACAATATTTGAAACATTGATGTACTGATAACGGTAACTCAGATCAAATGCTGCCTGATGATTTGTTTGACCAGGATAATAATTTTTTTGAACCTTTAGAATCGTATCAGCAATCGTTTCATTAAAATAACTTAGTCTGATGGTAGTGCGCTTAAAACGGTCGGGCCTATAAGAATAGGACGCATCGATGCGCCATGTTTTTCGGGCGTCGGATGTGTGCCTTAAAAATACCTGCTTATTGCCTGCGGTGGCAATATTTAATTCTTTTTGTGTAGCATGTAAAAAGCCTACACTAAATCCTTTGGTGAGTTTTTTATCAATAAAAGGAATGGTGTACCGCGCCGAAAACTGTCTGTTGTAGCCTGTTATAAGCCATACATTTAAATTATCGTTTCTACCAGACACATTGTTTTGAATAAATTTTACGCCATAATTGACGCGGTCTAAACTTCTATTTTGATCTACCCACCACTGGTTAAAATTACGGTCTACGAGTCTAAAATAAGGAAGAGGTAATAGGTACCATCTTTCTTTTACTTGAATACGAATTTGCCACTGGCCATCACTTGCAAGGGTATCTATTTGCACATCTACAAAGAGTTGTGTGTTGATGAGTAGTTGTTTAGCCTGAATGATGGCGGGTGCTAGCTGTTTGGCATCAAGTGAATCTCCAATTACAAAAGGAAGTTCTCTTAAAATAATATAATCTTTTGTTTTAGCATTACCCGAAATATCAATTCGAGCAACCGGCATTTTTTGTTGTGCCAAACTGGTAAAAGAAATACTTATAATTAAAAAGAAAAAAAGTAGGCGCATATGATGAAGCGTTTAGACCTACATGTTGAGGTATGAAAGTAAATGATGGTAATTTTCTTTCAACTCATTTTGATAATTTTCTTCGCCGAAATAATATTTTACGCTGTAATCGTAACGCTGAAATGTTGCTACAATGGTAGATACTTCCATGCGGTTAATTTGAATGGTTACGAGTAGCATACCCGTTTGTGGATCGGTAGCGGTATTAAGCTGTGTAACATACGCGTCATTGGTTTCAATGAGGCGCACAATTTCACCAAAAGAATATTGCCGGCGTTCAATCTCTAAAACAATCACGCCGCCCTTCGTATCTGCACCTACATAACTGGTAAGCACTGTCAACATTTGCTTTGCCGTAATAACACCCAGCAAATCTGCGCTAGTTGAAACAACAGGCAGCATACTTAATTCATGTAAAGTCAATAGTTTGGCGCCGGCTAAAAAATGCGCATCGGCGTGAACAGAAGCCATAATAAACTCATCTTGTAAAGAAGCAATAACAGCATTTTCATCGATATCTAGTAATGCGTTCTTATCTACAATGCCCACAAATTTGTCGTCTGTTACAACACACAAATGCTGGACGTCGTAATCCTCCATCAATTGGAGCGCAAAAGATGCTTTATCCAATAAATGAACAGCGGGAAAACTAGTATTAATGAGTTGTGCTGCTAGCATGGCTAAGCTGGTTCAAAAATGCTTCTAAAAGTTGGTTGAACTCGGTAGGCACTTCCATCATGGGTGCGTGTCCACATTTGTCTACAAAATGAAGGGTACTATTTGGGATGAGTTTGTGAAATTCTTCACCCACATACGGAGGTGTAACAATATCATTATTGCCCCAAATTAAAAGTGTGGGCTGTTGTATTTGACTTAACTCCGGACCTAAATTACTTCTGATCGCACTTTTTGCCAGCGCTAATATTTTAATCACTTTTAATCGGTTCCTCGTAATTTCAAATACTTCGTCTACCAGTTCTTTGGTGGCAACAGCGGGATCGTAAAAAGTTTGTTCCGTTTTGTTTTTAATATAATCGTAGTCCCCTCTTTTTGGATAACTATCACCCATTGCTTTTTCAAACAAGCCACTACTACCTGTTAAAGTAAGTGACTTGATTTTTTCGGGGTGCTTGAGCACGTGCACAAGTCCAACGTGTCCGCCAAGCGAATTGCCAAGTAGGTGAATACCGGTGTACCCTTTTGCTTCAATAAAATTATGGACTATTTTTTCTAGACCATTTACCGTTGTATGAAAAATATCTAAATCAAAAAGCGGTAAAATAGGAACGATTACTTTATTGCGGTGTCTGAAATGCTCAATTAAATGTTCGAAGTTACTGAGTGCGCCAAAGAGTCCATGGAGTAAAAGCAAGGGCTCTCCGGTACCTTCTTCGATGTAACTAATTTTATCTTGAACTTTAATTTCGTAATTCATGTGCAGGTATATAGAACAGGGCTAAAATAATGATTTTAGTAGGAATCACGGCATTAAATAACCATGAATTATAATATACTTATTGTACCTGTTTCCCTAGGGTTTCAAAATGTTCGCCTAAACTGGTAAACATATCTTTAAATACTGGGATAACCTGACCAATCGTATCTAACACTTTTGGTCCCCAAGGTGCAATGTAACTGTATGTTTTAGAGGCTGCTTTGGTCGTTTCAGTAATTAAATGAAGTTTGTCGCCGTAAAAAAGGACTACACTCCAAATAGTCATATAAATAGCCCCAAAAAGTAGGATACCTGCTAGTTTATTGGCCCATCCAAGTAGCACAAATTCTGCGGCTTTTTGAATCATGCCCGCTACCAAACGAACAATGAGTACAACAGCAATCATAATGAGTAAAAAAGATAAGAATGGAAGCCAACTTGCCGTTATACCTGTGTCATGACCAATTTTAGATGCAACAACTGCCGAGAGCTTGGTAGCAGCAGTTAATCCAATAAGCAGGGCTGCAAAGGAAAATAAAGCAATGATAAAGCCTTTTGTATAACCTTTAAAGAGGGCTCCTATCAAAATGATTGCACAAATAATATCTAGTATCACGTTTTATTTTTTTGCGTTAAGTGAAGCTACATAAATTAAGCCAATGCAGCTTTAACGACTGCTGCAATTACTTTTCCATCTGCTTGTCCAGCCAATTGCTTGGATGCCACACCCATCACTTTTCCTAAATCCTGCGGCCCAGCAGCACCAACGGTTGCAATAATTTGTGCTACAATTTCTTGTATGGCTGCTTCATCTAGTTGTGCAGGCAAAAACTTTTCGATAACGGTAATTTCTTCGATTTCTTTTTGCGCTAAGTCTGCTCTATTTTGTTCCTGATAAATGGTAAGCGAATCTTTTCTTGATTTCACTAATTTTTGCAAAAGTTTGAGTTCTACTTCTGCTGTAATAGAACCACCAGCACCTGGATCTGTTTTTGCTTTTATGATTTCTGCTTTAATCGCACGTAAGCCTCTTAATAACGCTTCGTCTTTTGATTTCATGGCATCTTTCATTTGCGCCATTACTTGTTCTTCCAAAGTTGCCATAGTATGCTAATTATTTATTTTTTTGAATTTGACTGTCTCTAAATTTCTTGTAAAAAGATTTTGCAAAATCTTTCATTTCGTTAGCGAGTGCCTGATCTTGAGTGGCTCTAATAAAAGTATCCGCCATACCCATTAAGGTTTGGTAGTAAAAATCTGCCATTTCATCTACCATCATGTCTTTGGTCCACAAATCAATGCGCAGCGCAGATTTATCTGCGGCATCCCAAAATGCAAGCATCATCGCTCTTGCAGATTGAGCCATATCGGCGGTGCTGTCTGATGCATTCCACTTGATATCCTGTGGAACCTTGTTTTCGTCTAAATGAACTTCGATATTGATATTTGATTGACGCGTCATGAAGTAATCTTTTTGCAAAAATAAGCCTAAAGCATGTTATAGCTATGCCTATATCTCTCTAAATAAAGAGTGGGTTTGCGTTAATTGGATGTTTTGCAAGAACAAAAGCCCATTTTGAGTCCGTTCGCCTTTAAGTTTTTCATTTTTATACACTAACAGAAGGGCTTCTGCAATACCTGTTGGTGTTGTTTCAGGATACTTTGTAACCATATCCTGCATGAGCATTGATGAAGCAAATGCCGCTGATGCAATTATGGATACCCCTGCTTTGGCGGCTTCTAGTGCCATTAAATAGGATGCCGCACCATCATGTGTTAAAACGGTTGCATATGCACTTGATAGAATCTGATACCAGTTATGTACGGTAAGGCCGGCTGGAACCACCACCACATCGGCCCTGTACTTATAATTGCGTAATTTTTCTTCTAAAAATGAACGCTGAACCCCATTAGAAGGCACCAATAAGAGCTTCATATTGCTTTGTTGCCACTTTTTAAAAAGTGAAAAAGCTTGTAATAACTCAATACTACTGGCATTTTCTTGTGCCACCGATAAAAAATATTCGGTACCACCAGCATGTGTTCCCTTGTACATCTGCTGTAAATTATAATCGATCGGATAAATTTCGGAAGAAGGTGCAATAGAAATAGTGGTAATGTTATTTTTTTGTACACCCCACTGCTCCTCTAATTGATGGGCAGCCTCTTTTTGTACAACAAGCCACTGTTTTACATGTTGTATCGACTTTTTGAAAAAATAAGCTTGAAATTTGGTTAAGTTACCTTCAAATAAACATATTTGAGGAATCTGGGTTCGCACCGCATACCTACCACTCAATTGCAACCACAGAGCGGGTTGTAGAGGTTTTAATAGCTTGGGCGCCGTAACTTCATACCAGATTTTTTCTGCGACAAAACTACTCCGGTCGTATTTTGTTTTAATCCAACTACAATTAGGCGCACCTACAAAACTAGTAGGTTGTGCAGTGTCAGACAATAAAACAAATTGATGCTCGGGGTGGGCATGAATTTCTCCCTCCAGCCATTTCCAAATGAAACGACCGATACCTGAAAAATTAGTATCGCGAATACCAATAAGAGTGACTGCTATTTTCATTGGATGCAAAGATACTTACATCTTTTCCACGAAGGCACATTAGCGTGTTAAGCGCCTCAATACTTATCATACTTTTACTACATGCAACCTAAACTGCAACAGTTAGATTTATTTGGGAATCCGGCTCAGGAACAAGGCGCGGCTAAAGAAAAAAAGAAAGCCAAGGCAAAAGTGGTGGCTGCGCCCGTGCGTATCCCAGAGCCAGCGGTTGAAGAGACCATTACTGCTGACCATCATGCTCCGGAGCCGATTGCGGTGCCGAATTTTGTTGAGCCAGTGGCTTCACAGTTTTCTGATGCTGAAACTGTATATGTTGAAAGACCGAGACAGCCGCGTATTTCAATAGAAAAAATAGCTGGCAAAAGAGGGCGTAAATCGTACAGCGAAATTGACACCGAAATTGATTTAATTGAAATTCCGGACGAAAAAGTATTGTCTCAAAAACTATATTACACGATCAGTGAAGTAGCAAGTTGGTTTAAAGTAAACACCTCTTTACTCCGCTATTGGGAAAATGAATTTGATATTTTAAAGCCGCGTAAAACAAGAAAAGGTGACCGCTTGTTTAGAGTAGAAGATATCAAAAATTTACAAATCATTTACTTTTTACTACGTCAAAAAAAATATTCGATAGAAGGCGCGCGAACGTATTTAAAACAAAACAAATCACAGGCTGATACGCAGGCTCAGCTGGTTCAAACCTTAACAAAGTTTAAAACTTTTTTACTGGAACTAAAAGCGGGGCTTCACTAATTAAAATCTTAGGACTGCTTTACTACTACATCGGTACTAGAAGCTGCTAATTCAATCTTGTGGGCTTCTAACAGTTCAATCAATCCCATATTCATTTTTTCTCGAAGCACTAAGTAGTCTTCATATTCATCGGTGGCCGATGAAAAATATTCAACAAGAACAATATGCGCATGTTTTCCAGTGTCATGTAAATAAACATGGGAACTATCAATTTGTTGACTGCCTAAATAACTGCGCATCGCAGATAATAAATTTGAGAGTGTAGCTGCAGAAGCGCTTAATGAAAGTTCTAATTGCAATTCGGTTTTGCGCTGTGTACGCAAACTTATATTGTCTACAATGGTATCCACCATTTGTTTATTGGGAACAGAAATGTATGTTTTTTCGTTGGTGCGAATACGTGTACTTCTGAGTCCTATTTTTTCGATGGTACCCGTAAATCCATTTACTTTTACCTGCTCACCAACCGTGAACGGTTTATCAAAAAAGATAATAAAGGAGGCGATTAAATTTTCCATACTCTCTCTCGTAGCTAGGGCTACGGCCGCTCCCACTAAACTTAATCCTGTTAAAATGCTACCTATATTTTTATTGAAAGAAAATTTTAATACAAGCAGTACTCCAATAATGATGAGTATTACTTTAAAGAAGTCTTTAAAGAAAATAATGAGCTGATTGTCTTGCTGGTCTTTGGTTACATTCGCACGCTCTTCCAATACCATCGCCATAAAATCAATCACGCGAAGACATAACCAAATAAACACCACCACGAGTGCACCATTCATGAGCGCATCTAAAATTTGCCTCGTATTTGTTTTATAAACGGTAAATTCAAAAGCACCCGGAAATTTTAATTTGTCAATAGCAATCATTGAAATGGTCAACAATAAATAGGTGCCAAGTGGTTGTACCACTAGATCCAAAAAAGATTGCTTGGGTACATTGTGCTTACTATTAGTGATGAGCTTAAATAGTTTACTCGCTAAAAATTTTGAAATAAGTCGTTTAAAAATAAGGGTAACGAGTATCGTGCCTAATACAATAAGATAGGCACTAATTGTATTGTCTAATATTTTTTGTTCTAATAAATGATCCATAAAAAATATTCTTTAATGGGAAGGCTCCCATGTATCAATCTTTATTGTTTCGCCATCAAAACTAGCGTAGGTGAAATTGTAAATCCAGTCCCCTAAATTAATATAATGACTGTTTCCAATCGTTAAGTCTAGTGGAAAATGACGATGACCAAAAATCAAATAATCGTACTGTTTTTTTTGTAAAATTTCTTTACTGTAACAAATAAGCCATTCGTTTTCTTCGCCTAAAAACTGTGCATCTGCATTGCCGGTTTTGGCCCTGCTTTTACGGCTAAAATAATTGGCAATGCCAACACCCATATCGGGGTGCATCCATTTAAACAACCATTTACAAATGGGGTTGGTAAATATTTTTTTAATAAACTTATAACCCGCGTCACCAGGACCTAAGCCATCGCCATGCGCGATATAGCAGGCTTTCTGATTAAATAAAAATTCTTGTGGTTCGTGATACACTGTACAACCAAGTTCATTTTCAAAATAACCACGCATCCAAAGGTCGTGATTGCCGGTAAAAATATGCACCGGAATACCTTTATCCGTAAGTTTTGCAATTTGTCCAAGTAATCGAACATATCCTTTAGGCACTACATGATCGTACTCAAACCAAAAATCAAAAATATCGCCCACAATAAAAACAGCTGCTGCACTGTCTTCGATAGATTGTAAAAAGGCAACTACTTTCTTTTCCCGCTCCAAACTAGCACTGTAATTAGGTGCCCCCAAATGAAAATCGGAAAGCAAATAAATTTTACGGCTAGAAGATGCATGAATGGTAGCTGTCATGTGCTTTTAATTATTTCTGTCTACTAAAAAACAGTACACTTCTTTGGGGCCATGCACACCTACTACGAGTGTTTTTTCTATATCAGCTGTTCTACTAGGGCCACTCGCTAGCGTTATCAGTGAAGGCAACTGATTGCCATACTGTTTGGTCACAGATTGTAAACCATCTGAAATATCATACACTACTTGATCCGTGTAAGCGATACAAATATGAATAGGTGCATACACACTCACGGTTCTACCACTCTGCTGACCCGCAGAAAGTATCATACTCCCAGTTCTTGCAATTAAATTATCGCAACTGGTAATCGCTGCATCACAATATTCTAAATCTTCAGATTGCATGCCACCAAAGCCTGCTTTGGTGAGCATTTCAATCAATGCATTTTCCCTGCAATAAGTTTGCTTCCAATTGCGCTGAATAAAAAGCATACTTAACTGCGATGCAAGCTCTTTTTCACTCGCACAAAAAGCAAACTTGCCTTGTAGGCCTGAAAAATTTTCGGCAAACAACACCGAAAGGTCTTCTTTGGTGGTTGGGTATGTAGTGGAAACCGAATCAACCGCCGAAAATGGCACAGGCACTGGCTTCGCCAGTGCCTGTTTTATCTTTTGTAAAATATTTTCTCTTGCGCTTTTAGCCATCCTTCTTCAATTAAATAGATTCTTCTGTTGATGTTTGATTGTCAGAAGCAGCAGGGGATTCTGACGCAGCAGCATCTTCTGGTACAGCAGGCGCTTCTGGTGCAGCTTGCTCTTCTGCAACTTCTGGCACAACTTCTACTTCTACTACCTTTTTTTCTTCGAAAGGTCTTTTGCCAATTAAAATTTCTACATCAGATTTATGCAACACTTCTTTGGCGAGTAATTCTTTTGCTAAAATTTCAACGGCTTCTTTTTTATCACGAAGTAGTTGAAGTGTACGCTGGTAGGCTTCTTCAATAATACCACGTACTTCATGATCAATAATTTTTCCGGTTTCTTCGCTGTAGGGTTTGGTAAACGTATTTTCTTGCGAAGGATCATAGTAACTTACGTTACCTACTTTGCTATTCATACCATACGCAGTAACCATGCTGTATGCAATACGTGTAATTTGTTGTAAGTCGTTGGATGCGCCCGTAGAAATTTTTCCAAAGAATATTTCTTCTGCAGCTCTACCACCAAGTGTCATACAAATTTGATCCATTAACTGATCGGTATTGTAGAGGTACTGCTCGGTGGGTGTGTACTGTGCATATCCAAGTGCTGCCGTACCACGAGGCACAATCGTTACTTTTAAAAGCGGATACGCATGTTCTAAAAACCAACCACAAACAGCGTGACCCGCTTCGTGGTAGGCAATAATCGATTTTTCGTGCGGTGCTATAATTTTATTTTTCTTTTCAAGACCACCAATAACACGGTCAATGGCGTCTTGGAAGTCAATCATCTCTACCGACTCTTTTCCTTTTCTAGCAGCAATTAACGCGGCTTCGTTACAAACGTTTGCGATATCAGCACCTGCAAATCCAGGAGTTTGTTCTGCTAGTTTATGTAAATCAAGTCCTTCAGAAATTTTAATAGGTTCAAGGTGTACTTTAAAAATTTCTTCTCTTCCTTTTACATCTGGCTTGTCAATTGAAATTTGACGATCAAAACGTCCTGGTCTTAATAGGGCGCTATCTAATACGTCAGGACGGTTGGTAGCAGCCAAAATAATAATACCCGTGTCGCCACCAAAACCATCCATTTCAACAAGGAGTTGGTTTAAAGTATTTTCACGCTCATCGTTACTCATCATCGCATTTTTACCACGCGCGCGTCCTATCGCATCAATTTCATCAATAAAAATGATACAAGGTGCTTTTTCTCTTGCTTGCTTAAATAAATCACGCACACGACTTGCGCCCACACCCACAAACATCTCCACAAAATCAGATCCACTTAAACTAAAGAAAGGAACCTGCGCTTCACCAGCCATTGCTTTTGCAAGTAATGTTTTACCCGTACCCGGAGGGCCTACTAGTAAAGCTCCTTTTGGAATTTTACCACCAAGCGCCGTATATTTTTTTGGATTTTTTAAGAAGTCAACAATCTCCATCACTTCCA
>CAJBRT010000011.1 GCA_903958045.1 uncultured Bacteroidota bacterium
AATCGAACCTGGATCTAAAGTTTAGGAAACTTCTATTCTATCCATTGAACTACGGGACCATCCCTAAAAGGGTAGCAAAAATAATAGAATATCTCGTACCGCCACAAAATGCTTGTGGTGTGGCCCTTTTTCATAAAACCAATGTATCTTAGCGGCTCAAATTTTAAGGGATGCAATTCTATAATATCATCATCAAATACCGTTTTTGGCTAAGCTTATTGCTACTAGTACTAGGCCTTGTATTAAATTTAACCGGAACTGGTTTTTGGCCAACTTTTCCTATATATCTAGTTTTTACCATTGGTATTTTAAGCCATTTTTTTATCGGACCCCTTCGTTTGATTCAAGAACCGATGGAGCAGGGAAATGTTGAAGAAGTTGAAAAAATATTAAAATCTGTTTGGTTTCCGGGCTTATTGTATAAACCTGTCCGTTCTACGTATTATACCATCAAAGGAAATTTAGCGATGATGTCGCAAGATTTTGATACTGCCGAAAAGCACCTAAAAATGAGTAACGATTTAGGCTCACCCATGCCAGAAGCAGAAGGTGCAAATAAATTACAACTTGGGATGATGGCGATGCAAAAAGGTGATCTTAAGCAAGGTGAATCTTATATCAGATCTGCTATTAGACTTGGTATTCCGGACAAAGAAAGTGAAGCAGTGGCGTATTTAACTATGTGTCAAATTTTTATGAATAAGCGTGAGTTTAGAGCTGCAAAAGATTTTTTTAGAAAAGCAAAAGCTTGTAAGCCAACTACAAAACAAGTGCTTGATCAGGTTAAAGAAATAGAAAAATATATTTCTAGAATGCCTGGTTAATTGCATCCGCTAATACCCATGTTAGACATTCAAAAAGTTACTACGGAGGGCGCTGCATTAGAATCTGTAAAAGATCTTTTTAAAGCGTATTTGGCGGAGCTCAACGAAGACCTTTGTTTTCAATCTTTTGATAGTGAAATCGGCAATCCTTTGTACAAATACAGCGCGCCTACCGGCGCGCTTTTTATTGCATCTTATAATGCTACACCTGTTGGCTGCATTGCGTTACAGCCATTGCAAGAAGCACAAACCTGCGAAATGAAAAGGTTATATGTATCGCCCTCTTATCGTAAACTTGGAGTAGGAGATGCGCTTGTAAAAGTGTTATTACAAGAAGCGCAATCACTTGGTTACACTACCATGAAATTAGATACACTAGAAAGGTTGCAAGCTGCTATACGGCTCTATCAAAAATTTGGATTTGAAACAGTAACGGCCTACTACGATAATCCACTACCGAGTGTCGTGTATATGCAAAAAATCTTGCGTTAATTTCGCAACAACAAGCCGCGCAACAACAAGTCGCGCAACAACAAGCCGCGCAACAATTTGTTATAACTTTCCTTCGATTACATCTTCTATCACGCGCGCAAAATGCAAATGTTCTAGTGCGTGTACTTTACTAGCCAGTGTATCTGGTGTATCGGTTGCATCAACTGTGCAAGTAGCTTGGAATAAATGTTCACCTTCGTCGTAGTGTGCATTCACATAATGAATGGTGATCCCAGATTCTTTTTCACCAGCAGCAATTACGGCTTCGTGCACGCGTGAGCCGTACATTCCCTTGCCACCAAATTTTGGTAGTAGTGATGGGTGAATATTAATCATGTGTCTTGGAAATGCGTTTAAAAAAGCTTCCGGCATTTTCCATAAAAATCCTGCGAGTACGATAAAATCAATTTCATATTTCGACAGTTCTTTCACGTACATATTTCCGTGTTCAAAATCTTTCTTTTCTATCATCAGAACCGGAACATCATTGTTAGCGGCAATTTGCAAAACACCAGCACCGGGCTTATTGCAAACGATCAGTGACACCCTAATGGAGGGATGACCTTCAAAATGTTCTATAATTTTTTGGGCATTGGAGCCTGCTCCCGACGCAAACAGGGCCAAATTGCGTTTTTTAACACTAAAACTCCCATTTTGAGGTTTTGGAGCCTTACTTGATACGCCAAAAATAGTTTGACTCATTTTTCGGAGGTAATTTCTAAAAAAACCAAACTGCCCCATGGGTATGCTCACTATGATCACACAAAGGGGCCATAGCAAACACATTAATACTATATATAATACATAATAAAACACGCCAGATTCAAGCCCAGTAAGGGTTAGAAGCTTTCTACCTAGGTACCCGCAGCTACTCCCACCAATGGCAAAAGTGCTAAACACGAGCACAAAGGAAGTCCAACTTAGTTTCCATTTTTCCTTCAATCGCTTAAACATGGGTCAAAATTGCATAAAAAAGCCGACAATTAGTTGAAACTCAATATTGTCTTTAACAAAAAAAATGTGTGTTAGTATTCGCTATTGTCAGCTTCCTGTCATATTTTTGCGCGCAATTAAGGATATTTTTCCACTACAGAACCCGTTTGTGTATATGACATCTTTTAGACGCAACACAAGTCGCATCGTCAAGAACTGCTTTTTTTCAGCAGTTTTCTTGTTGGGCCTTTTAGTTACAAATACCGTTACCGCCCAAGACGGAAAAACCTTGTTTAATACCAATTGTGCTTCCTGTCATCAGGTGCATAAAAACTCTACAGGCCCTGCGCTTGCTGGGGTTGAAGGCCGTTGGGAAACAAAAGAAAAGCTATATTCTTGGATCAAGAATAGTGCTGCCTTTTTAAAAACAGGAGACGCGTATGCGAACAAATTATACCTAGAGTATAATAAAACCGCAATGAACCAGTTTCCCAATTTAAAAAACGAGGAAATTGATGCTATTTTAAAGTATATCAATTCTGTTCCTGCCCCAGGTGCTGCCGTTCCAGGTGGAGCAGCAGCAGGTGCCCCTGCCGAAGAAGATAATTCTTTGTTGTTTGGAATCTTATCACTGATTTTAGCAGTAGTAGCGCTTATTTTATTGCAAGTAAATGCCAACCTAAAAAAATTAGCCGATACACGTGAAGGACAAACACCAGAAGTAGACGTTCCATTTTGGAGAAATAAAAGATACATCGCATTTATGGCGGTAGTATTTTTTGTAGTGGGTGGTTACCTCGTTTCAAAAAGTGCAATGGGATCAGGTAGAAGTAAAGACTATCAGCCAGTTCAACCAATATACTATTCACACAAAGTACACGCTGGAATCAATCAAATCAATTGTCAATATTGTCATACCGGTGCATACCAAGGTAAGCAAGCAACCATTCCTTCTGTAAACGTTTGTATGAACTGTCACATGGCCATTAACGAGTACAAAGGAGAAAAAATCTTTACAGAAGATGGTGAAGAAGTAAACGGTACACAAGAAATTGAAAAATTATACAAATACGCAGGTTTTGAACCAGGTAAACCTTGGGATGCTTCAAAAGCAAAACCAATTGAGTGGGTGCGTATCCACAATTTACCGGATCACGTTTATTTCAACCACGCACAACACGTAAAAGCAGGTCAAGTAGCTTGTCAAACATGTCATGGCGAAATCCAAAAAATGGGTGAAGTAAAACAACAAAACGACCTAAGCATGGGCTGGTGTATTAACTGTCACCGCGAAACAAAGGTTCAATTTAAAGACAACGGTTTCTACAGCATCTACGAAAAATATCACCAAGATTTAAAATCTGGAAAAATGGATAGCACAAAAGGTGTTACAGTAGAAAGCATTGGTGGTACAGAGTGTCAAAAGTGTCACTATTAATAACAACATTATACCCGATAATAAATATATCATGGAGCAAAAAAAGTACTGGCAAAGTTTTGGAGAAAAGAATCAGTCTACTGCTTACAATCAAGATGTAAAAGATGAGTTCAAAGAAGAACTTCCTTTTGTTGAAGACGAAAGCAAAGGATTTCTCGAAACTGCTGCACCACGCAGAGACTTTTTAAAATACGTAGGTTTTAGCACTGCCGCAGCAGCTGTTGCAGCAAGCTGTGAAATGCCTATTAAAAAAGCGATTCCGTTTGCAAACAAACCAGAAGATCTCGTACCAGGTATTGCTAATTATTATGCAACTACTTACGTACAAGATGGTGATGCGGTAAGCGTTGTAGCCAAAGTGCGTGATGGTCGTCCAATTAAAATTGAGGGTAACGATTTATGCCCGGTAACCAAGGGCGGTACTTCTGCACGTGTGCAAGCTTCTGTGTTAGATTTATATGATACAGCACGTTTACGTTTCCCAACAATTGATGGTAAAGAAGTAACTTTTGAAGCTGCTGATAAAGCAGTTGCTGCTTCTATTGGTGGTAATGTTGTAGTGTTATCAAGCACCATTACTTCTCCAACAAGTAAAGAAGTGATTGCTCAATTTTTAGCAAAATATCCTGGTAGCAAACACGTTACCTATGACGCTGTTTCTTACAGTGCTTTAATCGAAGCAAATGCTGCAACAAATGGTGTTGCTGCTATCCCTGATTACCATTTCGAAAATGCAAAAGCGATTGTTAGCTTAGGTGCCGATTTCTTAGGTACTTGGTTAAGCCCTGTTGCTTTTTCTAAGCAATATGCAACTGGTAAAAAAATCAACGAAAAAAATCCTAGCATGAGTAAGCACATACACTTCGAAAGTGTAGCGAGTCTTACAGGTTCAAATGCGGATGAAAAATATTTACACCGTCCTTCTGAAACAGGTGCTATTGCAGCCGCTTTATTAAGTGCTGTGAATGGTGGTGGTGTTACAGGTATTTCGGATGCTACTTTAAAAGCAGGTATCCAAAATGCTGCAAAAACTTTATTAGCAAACAAAGGTGCTGCGCTGGTAGTTGCTGGTAGCAATGATGTGAATGTTCAAATCATTGTAAATGCAATTAACAATGCAGTGGGTGCCGGTGGTTCTACTATTAACTGGGCTGCTCGTAACAATACCCGTGCTGGTGTTGATGCAAACTTTGTTCAACTCGTTAAAGACATGAACGCAGGTAGCGTTGGTACTTTAATTTTAGTAGGTGCAAATCCTGCATACTCTTGGCATGATGCTGCTGGTTTTACAGCAGGTCTTGCAAAAGTAAAAACCACTGTATCATTTGCTACAAAAGCAGACGAAACAGCAGTGCTTTGTAAGTTTGTTTTACCAGATCATCACTACCTAGAAAGCTGGGGTGATGCAGAAGCGATATCTGGAAACGTTTCATTTATTCAACCTACCATATATCCTTTATTTAAAACACGTCAGTGGCAAGACAGCTTATTAAAATGGAGTGGCAACGCTTCAGATTATTTAGCGTTCTTAAAAACCAGTTGGTCTGCTAAATTAGGTGGTGTTACAGGTTGGGATAAAGCATTACAAGATGGGGTACTAGCTACAACACCTGCGGCGTTTAGTGCAGGTAGTTTTTCTAGCGCAGCAGTTGCAAATGCAGTTACAGCAGCAACTTCTGCTAAAAAAGGTGGTGCATTAGAATTAGTGTTATATGAAAAAGTTGGTATCGGTGCTGGACAAGGCGCTTCTAACCCATGGTTACAAGAATTACCAGATCCAGTAACACGTGCAACTTGGGATAACTACGTTATCGTTTCTCCTGCACTTGCAAGAACATTATTAAAAATTGATTTAAATAACGGCGGTCAAGCAGATGCTTACGAAGTAAATCCTCCAAAGCCAGTTGTAAAAGTTACAGTAGGTGGTAAGACGATCGAACTTCCAGTATTAATTATTCCGGGTACACACCCTGAGACTATTGGTATTGCAGTAGGTTATGGCCGTTCAGAAAATATGGGTAAAGCAGCAAACGGCGTAGGTAAAAATGCGTTTGGTTTGGCTTCTTTACAAGGCAATAACATTTCATACGTAAACACAAGTGTTGAAGTGGTTGCAACTGGCGAAAAATATCCAGTAGCATTAACACAAACACATAGCCGTTACGATACCGAGCAAGGTAACCGTACCGAGGTAATGAAAGAGTTAACACTTGCTGCGTACAAACACCATCCTACAGAAATTCGTGAAGAGCGTGCACATGAATTAAAAGGACAAATTTCTGGTGGTGAAAAATTAAGCAACGAAGAAGTACTTCAAAAGTTTGAAGGCGCTGGAACTTTATATCCAGTATACGATAGACCAGGAATCAAATGGGGTATGAGTGTAGATTTAAATGCTTGTACTGGTTGTGGTGCTTGTGTGGTTGCATGTAATGCAGAAAACAACGTTTCTGTTGTTGGTA
>CAJBRT010000012.1 GCA_903958045.1 uncultured Bacteroidota bacterium
AAAACCTACATAGCTTACCGAATTTCCAGCATCTAAATTCAAAACTAGGCCCGTGGTAACTAACGATGGTGGAACCAACGGCCCCACATAATTATTCTGTCCACCAAACATCGTTCGCTGCGCATTGGAGCTGCATACAAGCAGCAGGAAGAATAAGGTGAGCAGGTTTTTCATATTATAAACCAAAGCGGGATTTAGTAAGATTGAAATGATTGATCACCTCCGTATCAGTTAAACCTTTATTTTTAAACATTTTAACAATTGAGATATTTCCTGAAAAGCTATAATATCCTAATGAACCTCTTAAATCACCGATACGGGTTTCTTGCTGCGCCAATAATGAACCAGGCAATGAATAAGTCGATTTCAAATCACCATTAAGATATATTTTAGCAGTGCCTGAAATTCTGGAAATAACAATTTGCTGCCATGAGTTTAAAGTAAATGGAATACTAGGCCCAAAAACATGACTAGTCCCATCATAAGAATGTAAAACATTCAAAGTATTATTCCAATACTCTATTCGTAAGGCCGCATAGGAGGCGGCATTTTGATTTAATGTAATGAAGTCGGGATGGGCATTGGCAGTTGTTGTGTAGGCCCACATTTCAAAAGTAAAATCTCCAGTGCCAAAATCAAAATCAGTGGATTGAGGCAAACTTACATAGGGGTTCCTTCCTCCTTGTGCAATGGCATTACCATTGCCATTAAATATTAAATAGCCAGGATTGGTAGTACTGTGGGTAATTGTATTAATAAGTGTTCCATTATTTCCTTTACCAGATAAATCTGTCCACGTTGTCCCAGTTCCACTATAACTTGAAGCATTTCCTGCATCCAAATTTAATACGAGGCCTGTTGTAACAATAGATGGAGGAGCCACGGGCCCAACATAATTATTGTTACCACCAAACATTGTTCGTTGTGCATTAGAAATAAATGCAACTAAAAGAAATAATATGGTAAATAGTTTTTTCATAATTTTTTTATAGACCATAAGTTGATTTTAGAGCATTAAATGTGGAGGAGATTTCAGATGCTGTTAAAGCGCCATTATAAATCATTACTTTACCAATTTTTCCTGTAAATGCCCTACTGGCTTTATCACTTGGATCACAAGCAATATAAAAATTAAGTCCTGTTAAGGCTGAATGCGAAATGTTATTAACAGCACTACTTATGCCGTTTGCATTACATAAATAAGCAGTAGCTGAATTCGCACTTACCGTTATCGCAATCATGGACCAAACATTATTTGGAACATTTAAACCAGAATTCCAGTTATAGGTAGCTACATTATCATTCCAATGATACCCAACTGAATTACTTGTATACAAATCAAGGCCCGTTGCATATGCAGTACTTCCACTATTGCCATATCTATTAAAAATAACACCAGTATAAGCGCCCTGCGTTTGTGATGGATTTACCCAAGCAATAAAGGTGGCAGTTGATAATGAAATATCACTTTTTGTTGTAGTTGCATGCTTATTTGAGCCAAATGTGAAGCTAGCTGGGCTGGATGTAACCGTTGGGCTACCCACTAAAGTTGCCGTATTATTTTGTGTACTTAAATCATTCCAAGTTGCTCCTGGACCACTATAATTAGCAGGATCTAAATGTAAGATTAGATTGGTAGTTACTATTGTTGGGGTAGAAGTTGTAAAATTAACCACATTGCCATAATTTGTTCCAGCATTATTTGACACAAAGGCTTTAGCATAATATAATGTAGATGATGCCAATCCACTTATACTACTGGTATAAGTTCCTGCTGCAACATTTGATTGTATAGTAACACTAGTAGCAGTTCCAAAACTAATATCAGTACTATATACCACACCAACATTATAGCTTATTGCATTAGTTGGACTAATTACACCTCCTAAAACTGCACTTGTTGAACCAATGGTTCCACTTGTAGTTGACAATGCAGTTGTGTTATAGAGTTTACCATAAATATCCCTACCTTTTCCAAAATTTGCTCCCCCTTCTGGACTTATTATTGCACTAGTATTTGAAACTGGCACCAATTGACCACTTGAAGTAACATGAATATTACTCTGCGCATTTAAAATAAATGCAACTAAAAGGGATAATATGGTTAGAAATTTTTTCAAGTAATAATTTTATTTTGCAATACATCTAACGGAATATCTAAAACTATACCAGTTTGCATTTTGGTAAGCACCCTGAGTAGGCCAAAATCTTATCTCATTCGCACTATAGCTATCTAATCTGTCTGTCGTCCAAAAAACAGTTTTTGTTGTAATAAGGGTCGTATTGCGATTTTCAATAACACCTGCCTGTGGAATTTTTAGAAATGAGCTAAATGCACCACTCGCGATATTGGTTGCGGCATTACTATTAGTAATCAGCCCAGCATTGATCATTCCATTTAACTCTGCTGTCCACTCGGATGTTGTTGGTACTCTAAAACCACTTGGACAGGGGTTATTTACCCCTCCGTCTGTATTATTCCAAGGCTGTTGATTCCAAACACTTCCAGTTTTTGTATTCCAATTTGCATCACTTGTCCAAGGTTGTGTTGTAATATAATAAGTGCTTTGCGTTGTATATGTTGCTAATTGGGTAGGTGTATTTGGTGCAGTTCTTAATTGACCTCCATCATTGGCTCTACCCCATTGATATAAATCACCATAAGAAGCTCCATCATTTATACTCGTTGCTGCTTGTGTAGCACCTAAATTCCTATCCAGCCATACTTTTGCTGTATAAGGTGAGGTTACAGTTCCGTAAGACCATGGTTTTGATAATAAAAATCCTCTGTCATCAACCCCATTTCCACTATTTAAAGCCCCCTCTTTGCTTACTAAAATCGTAGACGTTTCTAAAACAGCCATTTTCCCATCGGCTGTTCTTCCACAAGTATAAATAGTTGTTGAAGTAGAAGTACTTGAACAAGATCCATTGCTAACCTGAACTTGATAAGCTCCACTCGCACTTGGAGTATAGGTATTACTTGTTGCTCCTGAAATAACCACATTATCTTTATACCATGCATAAGAAGATAATCCGCTTGTTGTAGTTAATGTTGTTTTATTAATGCAAGCGTCTCCATTTACTGTAATATTAGCTGATGGAGATGCACTTATTGTTGTAGTTATTGTGTTAGAGGAAATACCAGCAGCACTAAATCCAAACCTGGCAGCATAAGTATTATAGTTTTGAGTAATTTCACTCTGAGTCAATGCTCTATTATACAATAATATAAGATTCACAATACCATTTGGCCAAGGAGAACTACCATCGGGAGCCTTTCCAATTAAAGGCGATACTAAAGATATATTACCAGAAACGCTACTTCCAACTCCATATGGGCTAGCTTGAAGATAACAGGATATCGCATTTCCACTTCTAACAAAAGTTAACATGTAGTAATTGCCATTTGTCAATGATGATTCTGCATTTGCATCAATCTTATTATTATACCACCCACCCCAACTAAATCCAGGTTTGCCTGGCACTGTTAATATTAAACCATTATATCCGCCCACATTGTATAACCAATCCCACATACCATCATTAAATCTGAAAATAGTGCTCCAAGTAAAGTCACCATTAAAAGGTGGACTTGCTAAAGTTTGAGTACCATACCCATTGGTGTTTAAAGCAATACCTCCACCATTAACTGTTGAATATCCTGTATTGGTTAAAGTAACTTTATTGCCATTTCCAGTTAAATCTGTCCAAGTATTACCAGTTCCATTATAACTACTACTATTACCTGCATCTAAATTTGCAATTAGATTAGTTGTTACAGTACTTGCAGAGACACTTGCTGGAATTGCGCTTGCACTTATTACATCATTATTACTTAAGGTAGTTGTTGAATAAGTGGAAGATGTTGCTCCTGTGATTAATGTATTGTTTTTATACCACTGATAGGTAGGTGTAGTAGTGAAATTATAAGCATTTGCAGTGAATGTGATATTGGTTCCAGCACAAACTGATCCACTAGTACTTGATGTAATAGTTACAGTTGGAGAACAATACGTTTGTGTTTGATTGGCTTCCAAAGGATTCCTTTCTGCATCAGCTAGTTGTTTTGGAAAAATGATCGCTTCAGAAATATTCCCAATAAAAGAAGCTGGCCCATATCCTCTTGCACTACCTATATAAATTTTAGATCCACTGGAATGGGTAAGGTTACATTGACTACCTGAATTAGTTTTCAATACCCCATTTATATAGGTATTTGAAAGGTTTGTCGTTGTATTGGTGAAAATATTAGTGACTACTTGTGGATTTGTAGAACTTAGGTTTGTGCCATAGGTACAACCAGCACCATCTGATGCATAACCTTTGCCAATTGTTGCGTCATATGCAATATTATAGCCAGGGTTTGGAAGTGCATAGGCAGCCCCAATAATCCCTCCAAAAGATGAAGTTGTTGCTACATTTTGCGCAACTGCGTTTACAGTTGCACCCGACAGTGCACTATAATCAACGCTATTTGAAGATGTTAACAATGATTCGCCGTTGCTTCCGGAAAAATATATAGTTGGCTGTCCATACAATGTATTCACAGTGCCTGCTGTAATTATTTTTGCAGAGGAGGTGTTAGATAAAACATGTACCCCATTTCCACTTTGATCATACCAAATAGCTACCGTAGCATCTGTCGATCCAGAAATAATTGTACTTAATGCATTTGTACTAGCCGCAGAAGCTGCTGCATTATAAGTACTAATAGATGCTGATATTTTAGAACTTAAACTAAATTTATTCGTGCTTAAATCTGGATAGACGTCGTAAAAAGAAGTACCTACTTTAATTCGGACTAATGGACCTGCATAACTGCTACTTAATAGTCTCAATGAATAAGCAACCGAAGCAGGTGTACTACTCGTTAAGCTGATATTATTCAACGCATTTTGCGCATTGGAAATGAATGCAGCAAGCAGAAACAATATGGTGAATAATTTTTTCATTAATTTTTTTTAGAAAGACCTAATAGCTCGAACATTAAGAGGATTCCCTGTTTTTGTAGTTCCAGATGGATAGGAACCTGTCCCTGGAGTTCGATAAAAATCACCTATAGTAACCCCTTCATAAATAGCATTCGACGAATTATATTCTGTAGAACTATGATAATAAGTACTCAAATTTAAAGCGGTCACTCCAACCATTTTATGTAGTTCCTCCGCACTTGGTAAATACCAATCGGTATATCCCCCACCCATATAATCTCTAGCTATTTTGGCTGCGTATGAACCTGAATTGCCTTGATTTGTAATGATGGTGTTTGTATTGGCTAGCCCTGTTCCAATGGCTGTTCCCGTAGCACCGGTTACAGAAGCAGTTTTTGCCCAATTAACACCATTGGATTGATTAGTTGTGGCAGCAATTAAACCATGTTGCACATTTGCATCATAGCCATTGTCTCCACTTTGTAAAATATAAAATACAATTCCACCTCCGTAAACGCTACCAACAGTTACTGGAGGCGAGGCTGTTGTAAAACTAACAACACTTCCATAACTAGTTCCAGCTTTATTTACTATAAATGACTTTGCAAAATAATTTGTTGTTGATACTAACCCAGTAATAGTACTAGTATAAGTTCCAGCAACAACATTGGATTGTATTGTTGTACTTGAATAAGTTCCAAAATTAATATCAGTACTGTAAACCACACCAATACTTGTAGTTACTGAATTTGTAGGACTTATAATTCCACCTAATACTGCAGTGGATGAACCAATGGTTCCACTAGTAGTTGTTAATCCTATTGTATTATATAATTTTCCAGAATAATCTCTTCCTGTTCCAAAATTTGCTCCACCCTCAGGACTAATAATTGAATTTGCATTTGAAATAGTTTTCATACTTCCGTCAGATGCAACACTACAGTTCGTAATATTTGTAGCTGATGAGAAACTGGAACAACTCCCACTAGTTACTTGTACTTTGAATGATCCACTAGCTGTGGGTGTATATGAATTGCTGGTTGCGCCATTTATTGCCACATCGTCTATATACCATGCATATGCAGTTTGACCTGATGTTGTACTTAATGTTGTTTTGTTAATACATGCGTCACCAATAATAGTAATGATTGGGGTTGCCGGAGCAGCATTTATTGAGGATGTAATAATATTAGAAGTATACCCTGCAGATGCAGCATACCTTCCTTTGGTGGCATTATAATTATCTAAAATTGTTTGATCCGATAAAGCAGCATTATATAAACTTAATGTAGAAATTCGCCCTCTAAGATTGTCATCCCAACCTCCATTACTCCGATTTTTAGGGGCTCCTAAATAGATGGGCGAATTAGTGGTTGATAAGGCTTGAGTGCCATTTATATCTAAAACACCGTTTACAATTATGCTAAGGTTTGAACCATTAGCTCTTATAGTTAAGTTAGTCCAAGTATTTAAAGGGATAATTGAAGTTCCCTGTACTATGCCTCCATCATATACCAACCATAATGAATATCCAGAGCCATTTTTTAACCCAAAAACTTCGAATAACGCTGCGTAAGCACCATATTGACCAATACTTGCTATACTAGTCCAATCTCTATCTGCAGCATCAAATTTCACCCAAGTGCTCATGGTTTTTCCTCCATTTCCTGAAATACCCGTATTATTTATTGTTTTACCATAAACACTATTATTGTTTAAAATCAAACTTCCTCCTCCATCTGTACTATAAGTCGCTGTTTTTAATGTCGAATAACTAGTGTTTGTATAAAAGTCCATATGGTTAGCAGACGCACTTAAATCATTCCACCTAGTACTAGTAGTATTATAGTTTGAAGCATCAAAATTTGCAATTAAATTAGTTGAAGAAATACTACCTGATGTATAACCTGGCGTAGCTGTA
>CAJBRT010000013.1 GCA_903958045.1 uncultured Bacteroidota bacterium
CACACCATCTATCTATCTATCTATCTATCTATCATTTCAAAACCCACTAATTTTTTAGAAACGCCTGCTGCTTTTTGCTGTTCAAAAAATGATTTATTGGTAAAATCTTTGGTGAATTTTGTAATCCAACCAAGACCGGCTTCTAGTGGAGAAGTTGTATCATCAATATCATTTCCGTATAAACAAAAACCTTTTTCTAAACGCAGCGTATCACGTGCGCCAAGTCCAATGGGTTTAAGTCCTTGTGGCGTTCCAATTTCAAAAATGGCATTCCATATTTTTTCTGCAGCACCATCATTATCTTCAAAATAAATTTCTACACCGCCAGATCCCGTATAACCAGTTGCACTTACCAGTACATTTTCTACACCTGCAAAAACACCTTTTGTAAACGTATAATAGGGTAGGTTTAAAATATCCATTTGTGTAAGTGGCTGTAATATTTTTGTAGCGTTTGGACCTTGAATGGCAAGCAAACAAGTTTTGTCGCTAATGTTGTGCATTTCTACACCGGCTGTATTTTTTGAAACAATCCAGTTCCAATCTTTCTCAATATTAGATGCGTTTACAACCAACATATACACTTTGTTGGCTTCAACACAATACACCAGTAAATCATCTACAATACCACCGTTTTCGTTGGGAAGGCAACTGTACTGTGCATGCCCGTTTGTAAGCACTGAGGCATCGTTAGAGGTAACGCGCTGAATAAGGTCTAATGCACCCTCTCCTTTTAAAATAAACTCCCCCATATGACTCACGTCAAACACACCAGCATTGTTTCTTACAGCAGCATGCTCGTCATTGATGCCTGAATAACTAATGGGCATGTTATAACCAGCAAATTCAGCCATTTTCGCGCCAAGTGCGAGGTGCTTATGGGTAAACGGAGTATTTTTCATAGCAGTCTTTTATATTGCCTGCAAAAATAAGGGGTTTATCCATATTCTATGCGAATAATTGGTCAAGACTGAAACCGAGAAATCAACAGTTTGATTGCATCAAATCCAAAAGCAATTGCTTTTACAGTATCTGAAACAGTGGCTTCATTTTTTGTTGAATTTCGCTTGATGGTATCGCCTTTTTTGTCCAACTGTTTTTTAATCTCGTCCGCTTCTTTTTGCTTTTGCTCCCATGTTTTCTTTAAATCGTTTTCGATTTTTTCACTTTCGCGTTTTAATTCATCTAAACGGTTTTTTAACGTCTCAGGATCATCACCATCATCATCACTTGGTTGCCCTTTTACTCTTTCTAAACCCATTGGCGTCATGATGTATTCTACGTCATAGTCATAATCAAAGGCATCTGCATCGTTGTACCAATCTGAATTATCACCATCCAATGCAAAATCAATATTAGGGCCTGTTTGAGAGCGGAACCCTCTTTTATTAACACTCACTTTTACTTGCTCCCAAGCTCTATTGGTGATTTTAAATCGCTTACCCACTGGAACCGCGAGTGTCATGATAACATGCTGATTTCTAAATTTATCTGTTTTATTAATCGCAATGCCTTTGTCTAAAAACAAGCTGCTGTCTTGTTGATTGAGGTCAAAATTAATTTTGCTTGCAAGACGTTCTGCTTCTGCTACTGTTTTACCATTACTGATACGCACATATTTAACCTCAAAACTATCAGACGCCGCTTTTACAATGCGTATACGTAAATTTCTTACATACACGGTATCGCTATCAAAGAAATTAAAAGGCTCAAGCTTTAACCAGTAATGATTGTAGTATTTGAGTTTTTGTTGTGCGCTTATTTCTAAATAATTCACCTTCGCATTGGCAAGTGTATATACTTCTTCTTGAGGTTCATTTTGTTTAGAAAAACTTTTGGTAAGGGTTGCAAAAAAGAGTGGAATAAAAATCCAACTTAATGCCCATAATGACCAAAAACCTCCACGCACCCACACATTTGCTTTTTTAATACCCGCAATTTTTCTGATAATAGCGGTAACAATTCCAATAACTGGAACCCATATAAAAAATACAATGATTGCATAGGCATACCAGTTGTGTGCGCCATCTTCCAAAATAAAATGGCGTAATGGAAGTAAACCGGTGGTTGCAATACCTATACCAAATAAAGCCGCTAAAACAGAGAGGGTAATAATCCCTAAAATAAAATATACAAAGGCCTTCATTAAGATGGTAATGCTACGACCTGCAAATTGCAAGCAACCTCCGCGCTGTGCGGGTTCTGGCACTGTGTTTGAAGCAGCCGCAGTGGTTTGAGACTCATTTGATTGGGTCTTATTGTACATATTAGAACCCCAGCTTTGTGCTCTTTTGCCAAAACCTTCCATGTCGGTTTGAATGGTATTTTTAATGCTATTGATATCTACCTTTTCGCCACGCATTTCTAATTTATCAGCAGTGGTTTTAGCTTCTGGAAGCACCAACCAAAGTACAATGTATACAAAGACAGCGCTAGGGCTAAATGTTAACTCAATAAAATTAGGAAAGTCATCAAATTCCCAAAATTGAAACAAATGAAAATGATTCCAATTTAATACGAGTAGTATGCTAGGCACTAAAAATAAAAGTCGAATGTATCTAACTCTGATATCAAAATATTTAGACAAGCCTGCGCACACACCACCAATCACTTTTGTATCAATATCTCTAAATAATCTTTTTCGTGCACCACCAATTTGATTGGTTGAAGCATTTGGAACTGCTATCCATAAAAGTACGTATGCAAAAAGTGAAATGCCAAATAACAGTACCCATAATACGCGCACAAGTAGTGGATCTAATTTTAAATAATTAGCTATGCCGGCACACACACCACCAATCACTTTGTTTTGCTCATCGCGGTATAATCTTTTTTGCGAATCGTTACCGTAATCTGAAAAGTACTGCTGGCTTGTGTTTGAAGCATTTGCACTCGTGCTTGCCTCAAAGCCATCTTGTGCTTCAAAATCGGCGGGACGACCAATACTTTCGATTATTAAACGCATGTCATCTTCAGTTATACATACGGCGCCTTTTTTTAAACGGTCGTCACAAAGTTCTGCAATTCGGCATTCGATGTCGTTGATAATTTCATCTCGGCCTTCTTCGGCGTCAAAATATTGACGTAAACTTTCTATGTATTGTTGTAATGTTTCGTAAGATGCTTCCTCGATAGGAAGGATGCGACCTTGGAAATTTATGTTGATTACTTTTTTCATGGATCAAAAATTTAAGCGATTATGCTTCGGTGTTAGGAGTTGGTGGTTGTGTTAATAATGAAACGGCATTTGCCATATCGTTCCAAGTTTGTAATAAAACAGAAAAGGCTTCTTTGCCTGCATCTGTCATTACAAAATATTTACGTGGTGGCCCACTCACACTTTCTACCCATCTGTAATTTAATAAACCAGCATTTTTGAGCCTGGTTAATAGCGGGTACAAAGTCCCTTCTAGAATATGCAAATTGGCTGCTTTCATTTGGTCGATAATATCACTGGGATATACTTCACCTCTATTAATGATAGACAGGATGCAAAATTCTAAAACCCCTTTCCGCATTTGCGATTGTGTGTTTTGAATATCCATTGCTTTGAATTGAAACACAAAGATGGGGATTTATTTAGTACTATGCAAAACATAGTACTAAATATTTTTGACACGAGGTGGCAAAAATATCCAAATAACTGAAAGTCAATTATTTGGATAAATAAATCTTTCGAAAATAAAAATATAAATCGACTCCAACTCGTAAATATCGACCGAAATCTACCCTTAAATCACCACTAATTCGTAAAAATCGTCCGGTTGTAGGTAGGTATTTGCAAGTATTTGTAGCTCCTGAGGGGTCACAGATTTGATGGTTTCGATACTCTTATAAAAGTAATTTTCGTCTAGGCCGTTTAGCACATAGTTTTTCCATCGGCCTATTAACTGGAAAGGGCCATCCAAATCTCCTAGTAAAGAGCCAATCATATAATTACGCACCAAATTCAATTCTTCCATATCCACTAACTCATTACGGAGTAGTTCCATTTCTTTGAGTACTTCTGTTATGGTAGCCGCACAAACATCACGGCCGGCTTCGGTACTAATCATCCATGCACTAGCGTGTACATGATTTTGAAAATAACTATGAATTCCATACGTATATCCTTTGTCTTCTCGAATATTACTCATCAGTCGAGAACCAAAAAATCCACCAAAGAGTGTATTGAGTACATGCGCTTTTTGAAAATCGGGATGGTGTCTATTTGGAAAAGGTCTGGCCATTCTAATAGCACCTTGCACACCATTTTCATCATTGATAATTTCCACCTTTTTTTGTGCAGCTGTTACAATAGGATGTTCCACCACCACTGGTGCATCTGCGTGCAAAGGCAGTGTACCAAAGGCTTTGTTAAGCATCGATTCATAACCAGTAGGCATTTTTCCGGCTACAAATATTTTACAGGAGCCGTTTAAATAATACTGTTTGTAAAACGCTTTTAACAGATCTGTGTTAAGCGCGTCATAATCTTCGGCGTTCGAATACGTACCGTATGGATGATTGATACCAAATAAATATTCATCAATTAAACGGTTTGCAATAAAATCACATTTTTGCAAATTAACAGACAATCGCTGTTTTTGATTTTGAATATAGATGGCTAATTCTTCAGCTGGAAAAATACTGGTTTCAATAATTTCTCGCACCACCGGAAGCAAGGTTTCCAAATGTTTACTTAAACAGTGTAGGGTAATACTTGCCGTTTCATTGTAGCAACTTCTATTTAAATAGGCACCATGAAATTCAAAAAAATCATTGATTTGATAGG
>CAJBRT010000014.1 GCA_903958045.1 uncultured Bacteroidota bacterium
ATACGGTCTAACAACTGATCGTAATAGGTATTAGGTACTTTTAAAAACTCTACCCCTCTTTCACTAAGTGCAGTTACGGTAGTAATAATATCCTGTGTAGCAATTGCAATATGTTGCACGCCAGCATCTTTATAAAAATCGAGGTACTCTTCTACCTGAGATTTTTTCTTGCCCTCGGCTGGTTCGTTAATTGGAAATTTTACAAAACCATTTCCGTTACTCATTACTTTACTCATGAGTGCGGAGTACTCGGTAGAAATTTGCTTATCGTCAAAAGTCAAAATGTTTTTAAAGCCCATCACGTCTTCATAAAATGAAACCCAGGTATTCATTTGATTCCAACCCACATTACCAACGCAATGATCAATGTATTGAAGCCCAACATCCGATGGATTGTAATGGCTTTCCCATACTTTAAACCCAGGCATAAATGTGCCTTTGTAATCTTTCCGTTCAATAAATAAATGAACCGTGTCACCATAAATGTGAATACCGCTCATGACAATTTTACCATCCGCGTCTTCGCGTGTAGTTGGCTCCAAATAAGGCTTTGCCCCTCTCTTAACGGTTTGCTCAAAAGCATCTTTGGCATCGTTAACCATCAATGCAACCGCTTTTACTCCATCTCCATGTTTGTTTACGTGTGCTGCAATAGTACCTTCTGGATGCAGTGGTGTTGTTAAAACAAGTCGTACTTTATTTTGAATCAGCACATACGATACTTTTTCTTTATCACCAGTTTCTGGCCCGCTATATGCATAGCTCTGAAATCCAAATGCTGTTTTGTAAAAATGTGCAGCTTGTTTTGCATTACCTACATACAACTCTACATAGTCTGTTCCCATTAAGGGTAAAAAATCTGTGCTCATATAAATATATTCTTAAAAATTATTCAACAACGCTTATTCTACATTATGCTGCCAACTCTTATGGTAACTTTCATCTTCGATAGCAATGGCATCTTCGGTTAACATGAGCGGCTTAAATGGATCAATCATCACCGCGAGTTCTTCGGTTTTTTCTTTACCAATCGAATTTTCGACAGTGCCCGGATGCGGACCATGTGGTATGCCACCAGGGTGAAGTGTTATTTGACCTTGCACCACAGATTTTCTGCTCATAAAATCACCATCTACATAATACAGCACTTCATCACTATCTATATTACTATGGTTGTATGGCGCTGGAATAGCCTGTGGATGATAATCGTATTTACGCGGCACAAAAGAACAGATCACAAAATTGTGCGCTTCAAAAGTTTGATGTACCGGTGGTGGCTGATGCACACGACCAGTAATAGGTTCAAAATTATGAATCGAAAAAGCCCATGGGTAATGGTATCCATCCCATCCAATAAAATCAAACGGATGTGTTCCATAAGTGTACGGATAGATTAAACCCTGCTTTTTGATGAGCACTTTAAAATCGCCAGCTTCATCAAAAGTTTCTAAATCAGTAGGTCTTACAATATCACGCTCACAAAAAGGGGCGTGCTCCATCAGTTGACCATATTTGTTCTGATATCTTTTTGGAAAATGGATGGGACTAAAACTTTCAATGATAAACAAACGGTTGTCTGCATCATTAAATTCAATCTGATAAATCGAACCACGAGGCACTACAATATAATCTCCATATTTAAAATATATTTTACCAAATCCTGTTTTTAAAGTACCCGATCCTTTATGAATAAAAAGCACTTCATCTGCCTGACTATTTTTATAAAAATAAGTAGTCATCGACTCAGTAGGAGCTGCGAGTGAAATTTGTAAATCTGAATTTACCAATACAATTTTTCGACTCTCTAAATAATCTTTTTCAGGCTTGATATTAAACCCCAATAAACTGGTATGTTTTAAATGTTTTTCTCTTGCAATTTTTGGCTCTACCGAATAAGGCGTGCCAAGCTCCTTAACAATAGTAGGTGGATGCGTGTGATACACCAATGAATACATGCTTGAAAAACCTTCGGTAGAAACGAGCTCTTCGGCATAGAGTGCACCATCCGGTTTTCTAAAAACGGTATGACGTTTTGCAGGAATTTGTCCTAAACTATGGTATATTGGCATAACAGTGTATTTATTCCGCTGCAATACTAACAATTATTAGTATAAAATAAATTATTATTTTACCTTCGTTTTTCACAATTTATCTTCCATGAAACTAATCAGCTACCAACTTAACAATACGGTTTCTTACGGTGTTTTGGCGAATAACGAACTCTATTGCCTGCCGCAAATCAATGCTGGTTTACCGGCAAGCATGAATGCCTTTTTAGCCCTCGAAGAAACTGGCATGGAAATGGCGCGCCAAATAGCACAGCAAATTGAAGCCGGAACGCTCGTTGCCACCCCTATCCGCAATTATGAAATTTTGGCACCTGTGCCACACCCTACTTCTTGCAGAGACGGATATGCGTTTAGACAACACGTAGAAGCAGCAAGAAAAAACAGAGGCGTAGAAATGATTCCTGAATTTGATCAGTACCCGATATTTTATTTTACCAACCACCAAGCCGTTGAAGGACCAGGTAATATTTATTGCATGCCCGACCATTTTCAACAACTCGATTTTGAACTAGAAATAGCCATCGTAATTGGCAAAAAAGGTAAAAACATTAAAGCCAGTGAAGCGGACGCTTACATTGCAGGTTTTACCATCATGAATGATATGAGCGCAAGAAAACTTCAGATGGAAGAAATGCTTTTAAACCTTGGTCCTGCTAAAGGAAAAGATTTTTCTACTGTTATTGGACCTTGGCTTGTTACACCTGATGAGCTTGCACAAAAAGTAGCGCCAACCAAAGCTGGACATACCGGTCTCAATTACGATTTAGCCATGAAATGTTTTGTAAATGACATACTGGTATCTAGTGGCAACGTAAAAGATATGGATTGGACATTTGCAGAAATTATTGAAAGGTGTTCATATGGCGTAACGCTATATCCGGGCGATGTAATTGGATCAGGCACCGTAGGCACTGGCTGCTTTTTAGAATTAAATGGAACCGGAAAAAGATTGGATCCCAACTTTCAACCGCAGTGGCTACAAAATGGCGACCGCGTAACCATGACTATTGATCAATTGGGAGTATTAGAAAATCAAATTATTGCAGAAGATACCAACTGGTCTATTTTGTCGTTAAAGAAATAAGCATGCTTACCATCAACACATCAGATATAAGTCCATTAGAACTCCAAGGATATTTGCAAAGCGCCATTGCGCCAAGGCCTATATGTTTGGCGTCTACCATCGACAAAACGGGTCAGGTAAATCTAAGTCCGTTCAGCTATTTTAATTTATTTAGCATGAACCCGCCTATCTGTATTTTTTCTCCTTCAAGAAGGGTTAGGGACAATACCACAAAACATACCCTCGAAAATTTAAAAGAAGTTCCAGAGTGCGTGATCAATATAGTGAACTATGCTATGGTTGGACAGGTTTCATTATCTAGTTGCGAATACAGCAAAGACGTAAATGAATTTACCAAAGCTGGTTTCACGCAAATACCTTCCGATTTAGTAGCGCCGCCACGTGTTGCCGAATCCCCTATTCAATTAGAATGTACGGTTGCGCAAATTATTGCCCTTGGCGAAAAAGCAGGTGCTGGTAATTTAGTGCTTGCAGAAA
>CAJBRT010000015.1 GCA_903958045.1 uncultured Bacteroidota bacterium
CGATACTAAAAAAGTAATCAATACCCTCAATGCGCTTTGTATTGAAATGGACAACCGTTACGATTTATTAAAAGAAGCGGGTTGTAGAAATATTAAAGAGTATAACGAGAAATTTACGGCTAGAAAATTAAATCCAGAAAAAGGGCATCAGTACCTTCCATTTATTGTTCTAGTGGTTGATGAGTTTGCCGATTTAATTATGACGGCAGGTAAAGAAGTAGAAATGCCAATCGCAAGGCTGGCACAGCTTGCCAGAGCAGTAGGTATTCACCTAATAATTGCCACACAACGTCCTTCTGTAAATATCATTACTGGCACCATTAAGGCCAACTTCCCTGCGCGTATTGCGTTTAAAGTGTCTAGTAAAATTGATAGCCGTACCATTTTAGATGCCGGCGGTGCCGAGCAATTGATTGGAAAGGGAGATATGCTTGTTTCTTATAATGGTGAAATTACCCGTTTACAATGTGCCTTTGTTGATACCCCAGAAGTAGAAGCGGTTTGTGAATTTATTGGGGACCAAAAAGGCTATCCACAAGCGTTTTTACTACCAGAATACGTGGATGAAAAGGAGATGGAAGGTCGTGATTTTGACTCTGGCGATAGGGATCCATTATTTGAAGATGCTGCCCGTTTAATTGTGCAAAGCCAAATGGGGTCTACCTCTCTTATTCAGCGCCGTATGAAGCTAGGATACAATAGAGCTGGCCGTTTAATGGATCAATTAGAAGCCGCTGGTATTGTAGGCCCTAACCAAGGAAGCAAGGCCAGGGAGGTTCGCTTTAAAACTGACACTGAACTGGAGATGTTTTTAGAAACACTCTGAAACCTATCTTTGCCGGCAATGAGCCCAAATAAATCAACATCCATGAAAAAGTTATTTTCATTTTTTATTGTTGTCCTTTTAGTTTTTAGTGCGAATGCACAAAACGATCCCAATGCTAAAAAGATATTGGATATGGTAAGTGCCAAAGTAAAAAGCTTTACCACCATCACTGCAAATTTTTCTATTAATTCGGTGTCAAGTAAAGGGAAAAATAATGGGATGAAATCGGGTGTTATTTCTATTAAAGGTGCTAAATATGTTTTAGCTCAAGGTAAAATGCAAGTGATTTGTGATGGTGTAAATACCTACAATTTTGATGGCGCTAAAACCATTACAGTAACGAGCATTGAAGAGAGTGGTCAATCATTAAGCCCACAAAAGATTTTATCTGGTGACTATGCCAAAGATTTTGTGTGCAAATTAATTGGTACAAAGGCAGGACAGAGTGAAATTGAAATGAAGCCTATCGATCCGCGCAAAAACTTTTCTAAAGTGAATGTTTTTGTAAACAATGCAAAATCAATGATTACCAAAGCAGTTATTGTAGACAAGGGCAACAATGCGCTGGTAGTAAGTTTCAGCAATTTGGTTTCAAATAAGTCACTAGACAACGCGCTCTTTGTTTTTAGCAAAGCAAAGTATCCAAAAGACGTTGAGATATTAGATTAATACCACAACTTACTGCACTAAAAAAGTTACGCCCTCCTCGGCTAAGTCTGAGTTGGCAAATACAGAACGGGCCTCCTCAACATGGCTTTCAATACTTTCGTATTTACTACTAAAATGTCCAATGAGTAAGCGTTTTACTTTTGCTTCACTGGCAATGGTTGCCGCCTGTGTAGTGGTGGCATGAAAACGTTCTGCTGCTTTTTGTGTTTGGTCTTGTAAATAAGTGGCTTCGTGGTAGAGTAAATTGGCATCCATTGCATGTGCCACCAAATTCATATCAAAAATAGTATCGGCAGTGTATACATATTTTTTATTGGGGCGCCCGGGGTCTGTTACCGATTCGTTGGTAATGATTTGACCGGATTTAGTCTCATAATCAAACCCTTTTTTTAATGCTTCATAAAAACCAAAAGGGACTTCCGCAGCGATTACTTTTTCTTTATTGATTTTTCGGGGCGGTTTGTTTTCTGAAATAGTAAACCCATAACAAGGAATTCTGTGCTGGGTAGGAAAGCAGCTTACTTTAAACTTTGGGGTTTCAACAAGTATTCCTGCACCGGTAATGGTATGAAAATGCAAAGGGTAGGGTATGCTTGACCCCGCTACCGCTAATTGCATGTCAATAATTTCTTTGAGGCCTGGTGGACTAAAAATGGATAATTCGTTGGTCCGGCCTAGTAACCCCATACTGGTAATGAGACCAATAAGGCCAAAATAATGGTCGCCATGGAGGTGGGAAATGAAAATATGGTTGATTTTGCTTCTTTTTACCTTGTAACGGCTCATTTGTATTTGGGTAGCTTCCCCGCAATCAATTAGAATGGACTGATCCTGAATGCTTACCACCTGAGCTGTTGGATGCCTATCGTAGGCTGGGAGGGCCGAATTATTGCCTAAAATAGTGACTCCAAACATATATTTATGGGAAAATGACGTAAAAAGATGCCCAAATTTATCCTTTTTACATTATAATACCTACCTTTGCAGCCGATAAAAAATAGAAGAAAACAATTACGGAGTCTTATTTAAACATTTTGAAATGTCGCATTTAACAAAAGAAAAAACAGCAAGTATTTTTGCTGAGTATGGTGGAAAAGCCACTAACACGGGTTCAATCGAAGGTCAAGTAGCAGTACTAACTGAACGTATTTCCCATATTTCTAAGCATTTACAAGCTAACAAACAAGATCATTCTACACAACGTGGTTTGATGATGATGGTTGGTCAGCGTAAGCGCTTATTGGCTTATATGCAAAAGCATAACCTACAGGGCTATCGTGCTCTAATTGAAAAACTAGGTTTAAGAAAGTAATTTTTCTTTACGAATGATACTGCTATTCCCAACTGCTTACTAATAACGGTTGGGAATAGTTATTTCTATTGGTACCTAATTTTTTGATTCATTCATTACCCAATCAACACAATTTTATGTTATCACAACCAATAAGTGTAAGTTTTGATCTTGGCGGCGGTCGTCAAGTTTCTATCGAAACTGGCAAGCTTGCGCGTCAAGCAGATGGATCTATTACCGTTCGTCAAGGTAATTGCGTTTTATTAGCAACTGTTGTTGCCAATAAAGATCCAAAAGAAGGACAAGATTTTTTCCCATTAAGCGTAGACTACCAAGAAAAGTTTGCTTCTGCAGGCCGTATTCCTGGTTCGTTTTTTAAGCGTGAAGCGCGTTTAAATGATTATGAAATATTAACGAGCAGGTTAATTGACCGTGCTCTAAGACCTTTATTTCCTGAAGATTATTTATGCGATGTACAAGTACTTGTAAGTTTAATTTCTAGTGATGCTGAAGTATTACCAGATTCACTTGCTTGTTTAGCTGCATCTGCTGCGCTTGCAGTATCAGATATTCCAGTAAAAGAAATTATTTCCGAAGTGCGTATTGCACGTGTGAACGGACAGTTTTTAGTAAACCCTACACGTTCAGAACTTGCTCAATCAGATTTAGAATTCATTATTGCAGCTACCGAAAAAAACCTAATGATGGTGGAAGGTGAAGCAAAAGAATGTTCTGAAGCAGATTTAATTAAAGCGTTAGAAATTGCGCACGATGCGATCCGTATTCAAATTAAAGCGCAAGCAGAATTAAGAGCTAAAAAAGGCGTGACTACGGTAAGAGATTACAAGAAGCCACCTCAATCAGAAG
>CAJBRT010000016.1 GCA_903958045.1 uncultured Bacteroidota bacterium
GGTATTCGAATCAGGAGCAACAGCAAATTTTAATGCAGTACCGCCTTGCTTTTTGTGGCCATGGCGAAGTCAACTGGTGCGAAGCACTGGGTACTGTTTTAGCCAATGATGAAGTGGTCAATGGCGTAAGTGAAAGAGGTGGACATCCGGTGGTAAAAAAGAAATTACGTCAGTGGTATTTGCGTATTACTGCTTATGCAGACAGACTCTTGTCAGGCCTTGATACTATTGAGTTTAGTGAGGCCATGAAAGAAATGCAAAGCAACTGGATTGGTAAATCTTATGGCGCCGAAATTGATTTTAAAATTGCTTCTGCGGCACTCAAACAGAAGCTACATTAACGGTATATACCACAAGACCTGATACTATTTTTGGTGTTGACTTTATGGTGGTAGCGCCGGAGCATGATATCATTGCTTCTATTACAACCAAAGAACAACAAATTGCGGTAGACAATTATATAGCGTATGTAAAAAGCAGAAGTGATAGAGAGCGTCAAGCAGAGAAAAAAATATCGGGTTGCTTTACGGGTGCTTTTGCAGTCAATCCATTTAATGGCAAACAAATTCCAATTTGGATTTCTGAATATGTGTTAGCAGGTTATGGTACCGGCGCCATTATGGCGGTTCCATGTGGCGACGAGCGGGATCATAAATTTGCGCAGCATTTTAATATTCCCATCACCAATATTATTGGGGATGCATATAGTGGTCAGGAAGCTAATTCAACAAAAGATGCACCATTATTTAATAGTGATTTCTTAAACGGAATTATGATGCGCGATGCCATCGAAATTGCACTCGCAAAATTAGAAGAACGTGGCATTGGCAAACGCAAAGTGAATTATAAAATGCGTGACGCAGCTTTTAGTAGACAAAGGTATTGGGGTGAGCCTTTTCCAGTGCAGTGGAAAAATGGGGTAGCCGTTGCGCTAGATGAAACGGAACTTCCTTTGTTACTACCTGAAGTAGATTCTTATAGTCCGGGTCCGGAGGGCGAAGGTCCGCTTGCCAATATTCCAGCATGGGTAGAAAAAGAGCTGGAAACCAATACCATGCCGGGTTACGCAGGAAGTAGCTGGTATTTTCTACGTTATATGGACCCACACAACACGGATGTATTTTGTGACCGCAAAGTAAGTGATTACTGGAACCAGGTAGACTTATATATTGGCGGTACTGAACATGCGGTAGGGCATTTGCTATATAGCCGTATGTGGACCAAAGTTTTATTTGATCTTGGTCATATTGGATTTGACGAGCCGTTTAGAAAGCTCTTAAACCAAGGCATGATTCAAGGAAGCAGTCGTTTTGTTTTCCGTAAAAAAGGAACCCAAGTATTTGTATCTGCTGGACTTGTGGGTGATACGGAGGTTGACAAATTACACGTCGATGTAAATATGGTAGACGGCGTAGAATTGGATACAGAAGCATTTAAAAAATGGCGCAACAATGAATACACAAACGCAAGTTTCGAATTAGAAAACGGAAAATATATATGCGGTGTTGAGGTTGAGAAAATGTCGAAGTCTAAGTTTAATACCGTTAATCCAGATATTTTGGTAGAAAAATACGGTGCCGATACGTTTAGAATGTATGAAATGTTTTTAGGCCCCGTAGATCAAAGCAAACCATGGGATACCAAGGGCATTGAAGGGGTGCACCGTTTTATTAAAAAATTATGGCGCCTGTTTTTTGATGAAGAAAAAGGAGCGGTATACAACACTGAACCAGCTAGTCCTGAAGCTATAAAAATTTTACACCGTACCATTAAAAAAATTGAAGAAGATACAGAGCGCTTTAGTTTTAATACGGCAGTGAGTGCGTTTATGATTTGTGTAAATGATTTAGCAGATATTAAATGTAAATCATTAGAAGTGTTATCGCCACTACTTGTTTTATTAACGCCTTATGCGCCACACGTAGCTGCAGAGTTATGGAAGGCTACTGGTAATGAAGGATCTATATTGGATGCGAGCTATCCTGTTTTTGATGCCAAGCATGTAACAGAATCTTCTAAAGAATATCCAGTTAGTATCAACGGAAAAGTACGTACTAATATTTCTATTGCACTCGACGCATCTGAAGAAGAAGTAACGGCCATTGTATTAGCCAATGCACTGATTCAAAAGTGGATGGAAGGAAAGCCCGTTAAAAAATTCATTTTTGTAAAAGGTCGTATGATTAATGTGGTAGTGTAGAACTGCTCTTTTTTAACTAGATTTGAAACATGTCTAACGCCAATTTAAATACCGACGCCTCTAATTTAACTTCTGCAGACAAGGAGTTTGAAAACGCCATTCGCCCATCCGAAATCAATGATTTTTCGGGGCAACCTCAACTCATTGAAAACCTGGTTATTTTTATCAAGGCTGCAAAGCTTAGAGGCGAAGCATTAGACCACGTTTTATTTCATGGTCCCCCAGGACTTGGTAAAACAACCCTGAGCCGTATTGTAGCCAATGAACTTGGTGTAAATATTAAAGAAACATCGGGCCCTGTCATTGAAAAGCCAGGCGATTTAGCCGGCCTCCTTACCAACTTAGGCCCTAACGACGTTTTATTTATTGATGAAATTCACCGTTTAAGCACTGTGGTAGAAGAATATTTGTACGCTGCCATGGAAGATTTTAGAATTGACATCATGATTGATTCTGGTCCTAACGCACGCAGTGTTCAAATTAATTTGAATCCATTTACACTCGTTGGCGCTACCACTAGGTCAGGATTGTTAACGGCTCCACTACTTTCCCGTTTTGGTATTAAATCCAGACTTGAATATTATCAGGCCGATACCCTTCAAAAAATTATAGAAAGAAGCGCTACTATTTTAAATACAAAAATAAATACCGATGCCGCATTTGAAATCGCGCGCAGAAGTAGAGGAACGCCCCGTATTGCCAATGGATTATTGCGCAGGGTTAGAGATTTTGCACAGGTATTAAATGACGGCAAAATTGATTTAGGTATTACACAGCATGGCCTCAAGGCACTCAATGTAGATGCACACGGACTAGATGAAATGGACAACCGCATTTTGCTCACCATCATTGATAAATTTAAGGGAGGCCCTGTGGGTTTAACTACAATCGCTACTGCGGTAGGTGAAGAAGCAGGCACACTCGAAGAAGTATATGAGCCTTTTTTAATTCAAGAAGGATTTTTGCAACGCACGCCTAGGGGTAGAGAAGTAACGGCCAAAGCGTATACACACCTTGGCCGTTTAGCAGGCTTATCAGGTAAGCCTAATTTATTTTCAGAGTAATTACGATTAAGGAGCTACGAGTCTAAATCCGTTACCATGAATGTTAACGATTTCAATTTTCGTATCAGCTCTTAGAAACTTACGTAATTTAGCAATATACACATCCATACTTCTTCCGTTAAAATAGGTATCGCTTCCCCAAATCTTTTTTAATGCTCTTTCTCTTGGAAGTAAATCGTTTTTATGTTCAGCCAACATTTTAAGAAGTTCATTTTCCTTAGGGGATAAAACATGAACAGTAGTACCAATTTTTAATTCACGTAGTCTTGGGTTGAAATGGTAGTCACCTAAATCAAATTCAATATTATCATTGATTTTATTTTCTTCTTCGCTGCGCTTTAAAATCGCTTTAATTTTCAAAAGCAATACTTCACTATCAAAAGGTTTTGTGATATAATCATCTGCACCCAATTTATAACCCTGGATAATATCTTCTTTCATGGTTTTAGCACTCAAAAAGAATAATGGCATATCAGGATCCACGTCTCTAATTGCTTCTGCTACTGTAAAGCCGTCCATATTTGGCATCATTACATCCAACAAACAGATATCAAATTTTTCACGCTGAAAAGCGGCTAATCCCAAACGGCCATCGCGCTCAAGCGTAACATCGTAGTCTGTTAATTCTAGATAGTTTTTTAAAACCATGCCTAGGTTGGTGTCATCTTCACAAAGTAAAATCTTGTATTTTTTTGCTTCTTCCATGGGATTGCGTTTTGTGTGAAATAAAGATAAATTAATAAGTGTTGGTGCAAATGAATCTCCAAATTTTTGTTAAAACACCGCTAAACTAGTTGAATCGTCCCGTCTTCGTTCATAATCAATTTGTTTTCCGATGCTAAATAGTAAAGAACCTCCCAAATAGCCGCTTCGTCTTCTTTACCCAGTGAAGCAATCATTTGATCAATGGGAGTAGGCGTTTTAGATATAATTGAATACAAGCGCTGCTCAATACTCGTAAACCTGTTCTCCGTTAGCTTGTCTTTTTTATGATGCGAAAGGCAGTAGTCGCATATGCCGCAAGCTGCTTTACCGGGGTCTCCAAAATAGTTGCCAATAAACACACTTCGGCAAACGCCTGGGTTTGTAGCAAAAAGAATAAGGGTATTGATTCGATTGGTAAACGCCTCTTTTCTTTTGAGGTACCGTTCTTTATCTATATGTAAAAAAGCGGCTGGCGCGCGGTTTACTAAAAAATGAATTTGAGGGGTTTCTTTTTGAGGCAAATATTCGATAATGCCCATAGCCGCTAATTGTTGCAGTTGCTTTTGAACAGTTTGTATGTCTAGCTTACAAATACCAGCTATTCTTTTTTCGAATACCGAAATACGGTTGTCAAATATACCTTGATAACTTCTTAAAAGTGCTTTAATAAGCGGTTCAAAAGCAGGGTATGCTTCCTCGAAATTCTCTAAACTTTCTTTCGAGGCGGTAAAGCATACTTGTGTGGGCAAAAATATATTTTCAGAAAATTGGATATGCCCTTCTTGCTCCAATAATTTTAGTGTTTGCGTCACTATGGTAAGGTCCAATTTAAAATTGTTGCAAAAGGCGAGTAGGTTAAAGTCATAGTAACCACCTTCGCCAATACCCACAGGTAACTGTAAATAATTGGCAATAGATTGATAAATATCTTTAATCATCGCAATGGCCGGAAACCTTGTTTCATGTAGGGTGCGCGTTTTGCTGATATCTGCTGTGGTAGCCAATAAAACAGCGTATGCTTTTTTTCCATCTCGGCCGGCTCTACCAGCTTCTTGGTAATAATTTTCGAGGCAGTCTGGTAGGTCATAATGAATAACCGTACGCACATCATCTTTATCGATACCCATTCCAAATGCAGAGGTGCATACCATGATACGCGTTTCTCCCAGCATCCACTTTTTTTGTTTTAACTGCCGCTCCTCTGCATTAAGGCCTGCATGGTAATAATCGGCGCTTATTTTTTGAAGCTGTAAAAGTTCGGCAATATCTTTGGTTTGCTTTCTAGTATTACAATAAACAATGCCACCCCCTTTTACATTATTAATAATTTCGAGGGCCTTATTAATTTTACTTTCTACTTCAAAATAACTGTAGGACAATGCAGGACGTACATACGATTGCCTAAAAATCGTATACGTTTTAAAAGATAATTTTTCAATAATATCCGCTTCTACTTCCTTGGTAGCCGAAGCAGTTAATGCAATTACAGGAACACCTGGGAGTTCGTTTCTAAGTGCTGCAATGCGCAAATAAGGAGGTCTAAAATCATAGCCCCACTGAGCAATACAATGGGCTTCATCTACGGCAATAAGTGAGATGTCTAGTGCGGGCAAATACTCTTTAAATACATTCGATTCAATCCGCTCTGGTGATAGGTATAAAAATTTATAAGCACCACTCGTGCAGGCCTGAAGTGTTTCTTTCACCGCTATAAAAGACATGCCACTATGGATCACAGCAGCTTCAATTCCTTTTTCGTTTAGGTTATTTACCTGATCCTGCATCAGTGCAATAAGTGGACTAATGACAAGGCACATGCCCTCTTGTAACAGCGCGGGTACCTGAAAACAAATGGATTTACCGCCTCCGGTTGGTAGTAATGCCAGCACATCTTTTTGTGCTATTACGGCATCGATGATGTCCGCTTGTAAAGGCCTGAACTGACTATGCCCCCAATATTTTTCTAGTATTTGTAATGGTGTGGACATGCGGCGCTTAACGTGTTACCCTTTTAAAATTGAGTCTTATGGAATTGATGGCTAGTACTACATCACTTAGACCCATTACAAGTGCGCCAAAAGTTGGATTTAAAAAACCAAAGGCGGCTACCGGAATGGCAACAATATTGTAGGCAAAGGCCCAAAATAAATTTTCTTTAATGGTGAGGTATGTGTGTTTACCAAGTCCTAATGCGAGTGGCAAATTTTTAATACCATGGTTCATGAGTACCACTTGCGCACTTTGCATGGCTATTTGTGACGCCTCACTTAATGAAACACCAACAGTTGCTTTGGCTAGCGCAGGTGCATCATTGATACCGTCACCCACCATTACGGTTGGAGCTTGTACACTTAAAGCGCCAATTTTATCTAATTTATTAGCAGGCGTTTGCTCGTAATAAAATTCAGTGATGCCTAGTTCATTTGCAACGAGTGCACATTTTTCTTTTTTGTCGCCACTTAATAATATGGGTTGAAGGCCCATGCGTTTGAGTGTTGCAATTACTTCTTTGGCTTCCGGTCTAATTTCATCTGCTACATCTATGTAGCCTAATAAAATATTATTTTTTAGAACGTAAACATTGTGACTATGGTCTGTGGTATGCTGTGTAGCCACTTTAAAAGATCCTGCTATATACGTATTGCCTTCTTTGTCTGTGGCAAACATGCCTAGTCCTTTTTGCTCCTCAATTTTTTGCCAGCGAATATCTTCTTTTGTTTTCCATGCTGCTGCAATAGCATTTGCAATAGGATGGTTGGCATATTTTTCTAGTGAAAAAGCAATTTGCTTAAAAGTAGTTTCGTCGATTGTTGCAGTAGGAGACAAGGTGAAATTAGTAACCGTAAATTTTCCGGTTGTGAGCGTTCCGGTTTTATCAAACACCACTTGCTTAATACTTTTAAAGATTTCTAGACTTCTAGCATTTTTAAATAACACCCCATTTCGGGCTGCTCTACCAAGCCCAACAGCAATGGCAGCAGGCGTTGCGAGACCCATGGCGCAAGGGCATGAAATAACAAGTACAGCAATACCTCTTAGTAAAGAACTACTAAACGGAAGGGAAGCAAAAAAATAATTGCCAATAATGGTGAGTAGCGCAATACCAATAACAGTAGGTACAAAAATAGCACTTATTTTATCTGCGAGTTGTTGAACGGGGGGCTTCTCTGTTTGTGCCTCTTTTACAAGCTGTAAAATATTAGCAAGTACTGTGTTTTCTCCAACAGCTGTAATATAAGCTTTGATGGTACCTGATTCCACCATGCTGCCCCCAATAAGCAGGTCATTCATTTTTTTAATAACAGGTACGCTCTCCCCAGAAATAATGGCTTCATTAATACTGGCTTCACCCCATAAAATTTTGCAATCCATGGGTACCGTTTCTCCGTTTTTGATCAGTACAATATCGCCCACTTTCAAACTCGTATTTTCTACCGGAAACACTAGCTCTTGATGATTTTCATCAAAGGCAATAAGATTGGCCATTGTCTTTTGAGAAATAGCTAATTTTTTTAAAGCAGCTTGAGTGGTTTCTACTGATCTATCTTCTAACCAATTGCCAAAAAACACAAGGGTTAAAATAGTAGCGGTGGTTTCGTAAAATAAATACTGCTCTGCTTCTCCTATAATAGTACCATATAAACTATAACCAAATGCCGCAACAGCGCCAAGTGCCACAAGCACATTCATGTTTGGAACGCCCTTTGAAAGGCTTTTGATGGCACTCTTTCCAAAGTATCCCATCCCAACAATAAAAACAGGAATGGTTAATCCAAGTTGCACATAGGGGTTCATTAGAAAATGTATATGAACGCCCGGAATCATGTGCAGCATAAGGGGTGCTGTAAACACAAAGCAAAACCAAAAACGTTGTAGCGGAGTGCTAAATATTTTTTTTGATTTTTGTTCCGTTTCTAAACCTTCTCCGGACACTTCGTAACCAAGTGCCTCCACTTCTTTTTGAATATTTTTTTTATTGGTATTTTCAGGCGCGCTAAAACTAGCTTCGCCGCTCATAAAATTAACTTTCACGTCCTGCATCCCGGAACCAGTAAGCACCTTGTCTACACTAAGTGCGCAGTTGGTACAGCTCATGCCTTTTACCTTCCAATTCACTTTTTCCATACGACGTATTTTGCTACAAAGTTACTTCTTTCGGAGGCCTTTGTTTGTATATTTGTTTGATGGATCAAAATTTTAACTTAGACCAAATTAAGGAGGTGGCCGCTACCGTTTGGGCCGAAGGAAAGGATACCCCTATTTGGGCTTTTTATGCGCCCATGGGTACGGGTAAAACAACTTTGATTCATGCCATTTGTGAAGCCTTGGGCGTAACCGATGCAGTAAGTAGTCCCACATTTGCGCTTGTAAATGAATACCAGCACCCAGGGGGTAGCATTTTTCATATGGACTGGTACCGATTAGGTTCATTAGAGGAGGCTGTTAGGGCCGGTATTGACGAGCATCTGCACAGTGGCGATACCTGTTTTATTGAATGGCCCGAAAATGTACCAGCGCTTTTGACCGGTCCGGTATTTGAAATTCGCTTATCCCTTATCGATGAAAAAACCAGGCATATATATTCTAGTGTAAAATGTTAACTTTATAGATAAGCTGGCTAGACACTAGCAAATACAAATTATTATGGCTACTAGTAAACCAACTATTTCTACTTCTTTTTTATACGAAACCCTCGAAGAAACCTTAGATATCAAACCCCTTGGGGCCAAATTACATATTGGTATCCCAAAAGAAACGGCTTTTCAAGAAAACCGTATCGCGCTAACCCCAGAGGCAGTGGGTGTTTTAGTTTCTAATGGGAATGAAGTTTCTATTGAACATTTAGCCGGTGAGGGTAGTCATTACTCCGATGCCGATTATAGCGAAGCGGGCGCAAGAATTGTTTTTGATAGACATGAAATTTTTAAGTGTCCAATACTTGTAAAAAGCGCGCCCATTGTATCTGAAGATTTACCCTTATTACAACTCAATCAAATTATTATTTCTCCCATCCACTATTCTGCTTTGCAACAGGAGGATATTCAAAAAATGATGGAGAAAAAAATTACGGCTTTAAGTTTCGAAAATTTTAAAGATGCTAGTGGTACGTATCCAATTGTGCGCAGCATGAGTGAGATAGCAGGTAGTGCCGTGATGCTTATTGCAGCACAATATTTAAGCAGTTTTAATAAAGGCAAAGGGGTGCTACTCGGTGGCA
>CAJBRT010000017.1 GCA_903958045.1 uncultured Bacteroidota bacterium
AAAAAGCGCAAATCTTGGTGCATATTCGCTCTCTTCTGCATCCAATGCAGTCAATTATTCGACTTTGTAAAGCAACCCTAAAATGGACGTTAAGATTACCAATACCAACCGCAAAAATAGAAAGCCATCGATAGACATGAGTAGCATGCTCTATGGTAAAGTGCCACCACAAGCAAAAGAATTAGAGGAGGCAGTACTGGGTGCGATCATGCTAGAAAAAAGCGCTTTTGATACGGTATCAGAAATTATTAAGCCTGAATGTTTTTATGTAGAAGCACATCAGCTCATATTTAAAACGATGCAGCAGCTGCAAAATGACAGTGTGCCTATCGATATTTTAACGGTGGTAGAAGGTTTAAAATCAAACGGCGAATTGGATCTAGTAGGTGGGCCTTACCAAATTACCAAGCTTACCAACTCGGTGGTATCAGCTGCTAACATCGACGCGCACGCAAGAATTATTTTACAAAAATTTATTCAGCGCGAACTCATCAGAATTAGTGGTGAAATCATTGGAGACGCTTACGAAGACAGCACCGACGTTTTTGATTTACTAGATGAAAGTGAAACAAAAATGTTTAACATCACCAACAATTATCTTAAAAAGAATTTTGAAGAAATAGGTCAAGTACTTGCCAAAACCATCAACCGTATTGATGAACTACGTACTAAAACAGAAGATATTTCTGGTGTGCCAACTGGATTCCCAACACTAGACCGTATCACATACGGATGGCAACCTACCGATTTAATTATTCTTGCGGCAAGACCTTCTGTGGGTAAAACCGCTTTCGCACTTAACCTAGCACGCAATGCAGCATTACACCCTACAAAGCCTGTCCCTGTTGGATTTTTTTCGTTAGAGATGAGTGCGCCACAACTTGTGCAACGTATTTTAAGTGCAGAGAGTGAAATTAAAATGGAAAAAATTTCTAGGGGTAAACTAGAAGATTATGAATACCAACAACTACACGCAAAGGGATTAAAAAAACTAGAGCGCGCACCACTCTATATTGATGACACCGCCGCATTAAATATTTTTGAATTTAGAGCGAAAGCGCGCCGACTTGTAAACAAACACAAGGTTGGCATTATCATTATTGACTACCTACAATTAATGAGCGGTAGTGGTGATAGAAACAATAACCGTGAGCAAGAAATTTCAAATATCTCTCGAAGTTTAAAAGCGCTTGCCAAAGAATTAAACATTCCAATTGTTGCACTATCGCAGTTGAGTCGTGCGGTGGAAACAAGAAAGGAAAGTAAAATGCCACAGCTGAGTGACCTTCGTGAATCGGGAGCGATTGAACAAGACGCCGATATGGTTATGTTTATTTACCGTCCAGAATATTACGAAGTAATGAGTAACGATATGGGCGAAAGTACACATGGAGAAACGCACGTAAGAATTGCGAAGCATAGAAATGGTCAACTCGACACCATCAAACTACGCGCCAAACTCGACATTCAAAAATTTGAAGAATGGGATGGAGATGGTTCTGGATTTGGTTCCAGCAATTGGAAACCCGTAGCCCCTGGAAGCACGGCTGGCACAGGTGCACAAGACAGCGCTAAACTATTTATTCAAAAAGAAAGCAAAATGAATGAGGGTGATTTTGATGAAGGCTTTGACAACGAAACACCGTTTTAATTTTTCGATTTTTAGCAAATATCATGTCGGCACTACCCTATTTTTTTGAACCTACTGTTACAACGTCAAGTACCCACTTTGAGTTAAGTGAACCTACGTCAAAACACTGTGTACAAGTACTACGCATGCGCGCCGGCGAAAGTCTACACCTCACCGATGGCACCGGAAACCTATACACAGCAAGTATTGTAGAGCCCGACAAAAAAAAGACGGTCGTAAAAATTGATTCGGTGGTACACACCCCTCGCCCTATAAAAAATGTTTGCATTGCTATTGGGCTTTTAAAAAATACCGGGCGCTTTGAATGGTTTTTAGAAAAAGCGACGGAAATGGGCGTGACAAAAATTGTCCCGTTAATTTGCGAGCGAAGCGAGCGGTCTAACCTTAAACAAGAACGCATGCAAGGTGTACTTATTGCAGCACTCATTCAGAGTAAACAAACATGGCTTCCTATGTTAACCGAGCCATTATCTGTTGCTGCTTTTATAAAAGAACATCCTGCGGCTCAGGGGCTCATTGCTCATTGTGAAGAGGGCAATAAAACAGAACTAAAAGACATCGCTACTCATAACGACACTAGTATTTTGATTGGACCCGAAGGTGATTTTACCGAGACGGAAATTGAAACAGCGCTAAGCGCCCACTACGTCCCCGTAAGCCTAGGCAGTACAAGGCTTAGAACAGAAACCGCAGGCATAGTAGCTGCCGCTTTACTTATCTATAAAAATTAAACGCACCAATAAATAACTGCATGCAAGCAACTCACTCATTTTTTCGCAGTCGTTTAATTATTGGTGTACTGACTATTGTAATAAACCTCACTTACACCACTAGTTGTTGGGCCCATTTGTATAACGCAGAACAACAAGACAGCATAAAAGAAGCTACCATAGATTCTTTTTTGAGTAAAAATGAAATGGATCAAAAATTGAGTATTGCGATCAAGGAATTTTACCAGTCCAATAAACACCAATACGTTTGGATACAAGCAAAAGGAATCAAGCAAACTACAAAAGATTTTATAACACATGTAAACAAGCTTGCACCTAATACGCTAGATAGTAGTTTTATTGCGAAACTAACCAAACAAAGTTTCGTTCAATATAATGCAGCAGTAGACATTGAACTCTCCATAAGCCTGGCCTTTTTTACCTACGCAGATAAATGGCTAATGCCCAGTGATATGGATCCTGGCGCAGTCAATTGGCGTATTCCCAAAAAATCATTAACGCTCGCCAACCAATTAAAAAATTGGCTAAACCCAACCAGTAAAATGGGCTTTAATACGGGTAGCCAAAATTTTAAAGGTTTACTCGAAAACTATGCAAGTCTTTCTTCTATGGCAACACTTGATACAGGTATACATATCAACCCTTCCAACATAAAAATAAAAAAGGGAGAGATGGTGCCAGTGATTAGACAAATCAAGAAGAAATTACAATTACTAGGTGATTTTAAAAGCACAGATACCACATCCTTATATAGTAATACACTTGGTGTAGCCATTAATCGATTCCAGGAAAGAATGGGGCTCGCTTCTACGAGTATTATTGACAAAGCCTTATTAATAGCCATTGGCACACCCATTCAAGACTATATAAATACCATCGCTATTAACTTAGAACGCTTACGTTGGATGCCGGCCATGATGGATAGCAATTACATTGTTGTAAATATTCCAGCGTATCAACTGCTTGTATTTGATAGCAGTAAAATTCAATTTAAAATGCCCGTGATAGTTGGATCAGAATCTAATAATACCGTCATATTTAGCAACCGCATGCGTTATGTGGTGTTTAGTCCTTACTGGAATGTGCCGCCAAGCATAGTAAAAGCAGAAATATTGCCAGGCATGAGAAAAAATAAAAATTACTTGGCTTCAAAAAATATGGAAATCACCATCCCCGGCGATATTCCAACAATCAGACAATTACCGGGCGCCGCCAATTCACTAGGTCTTGTAAAATTTTTATTTCCCAACCCCTATAATATTTACTTACACGATACCCCAGGCAAACACCTTTTTGCAAAGCAAAATAGGAGTTTAAGCCATGGTTGTATTAGACTTGGTGATGCCCGAAAAATGGCAGGCTATCTACTCAGAAATGATACCAGTTGGACTGCTGTTAAAATAGATACGGCCATGCACCAGCAAAAAGAAAAGTGGGTAACCCTCAAAAAAACAATCCCTGTTTTTATGGCCTACTTTACAAGCTGGGTAGATAGTAATGGTGTTTTACAATTTAGAAAAGATATTTACGATTTAGATGAAAAAATGGAACGTATTTTATTTAAAAAAGAAGAGCCCCAACTCTAACATCCATATCCTAACTTTGAATCAAAGAAAAAAGATGCATTTAATTGAAGTAACGAGCGCAGCTACCGCACAAGATTTTTTAGAAGTGCAAGCCATTATCAATGCAGATAATCCTAATTATATTAGACCGCTAAACAATGAGGTTAACGATGTTTTCGACCCCCTTAAAAATAAAAATTTCAAATACGGGGAAGCCAAAAGATGGATTCTAGAAACCGATGAGGGCACACTCGTAGGCCGTATTGCAGCATTTACCAATTCAAAATATATCAATAAAGGAACTGACTTTAAAACAGGTGGTGTTGGATTTTTTGATTGTATAAACGACCAGGCGGCTGCTAATTTATTATTTGACACCGCCAAAGATTGGCTTGCACAAAAAGGAATGGAAGCCATGGATGGCCCTATCAATTTTGGAGACCGAGACAAGTGGTGGGGACTGATGGTAGAAGGCTTTGACAAGCCTCCTATGTATGGTATGTCGTATAATCCTGAATACTACGAAACACTATTTAGCAACTACGGTTTTCAAAATTATTATAACCAGTATTATTATGCGACTAGCGTTAAAGGAGACCTGCCAGCAAGGTTTCCTGAAAGACACGCGCGTTTTGCAGCAAAGCCCGACTATGTAGCCAAGCATGTTAAATTAAGTGAGCTTGAAAAATATGCTGGCGACTTTGCAACTGTGTACAACGCAGCATGGGCGCAACATGGCGAGGCCAAAGAAGTTACCAAAGAACAAGTGATCAAGCTTTTTAAAACCATGAAACCCATTATGGATGAACGTCTTGTTTGGTTTGCGTATTACAAAGCAGAACCTATTGGTATGTTCATTAATATTCCGGACCTCAACCAATATTTCAAGCATTTTAATGGTAAACTAGGTTGGTTCGAAAAACTTCGTTTGTTATACATGTCAAAAACGGGCAAAAATAAACAGTTAACCGGACTAGCTTTTGGTATTGTTCCTAAATATCAATCACTTGGTATAGACAGCTTTATGATTCAGGAATGCTCTCTACTTATTAAAAACAAAGATTGGTATGACCGTTACGAAATGGGATGGGCTGGGGATTGGAATCCAAAAATGCTCAATATCTATAAAAGCTTAGGTGCCAGTCCAAGCCGCAGAATGGTTACGTTTAGGTGTCTATTTGACTCCACTAAGCCCTTTGAGCGTCACCCAGAAATGGTGTACGGCTAAAATTATACCCATGTGCAAAAAAGGTGCGGTTTAGATAAGGGTAAGCCTACCGTTGTGCTTATATTGCAACCCTGTTATGGAAAATCATTTTGTTGTTTCGGCCCGTAAGTATAGACCCCAAAACTTTAATACCGTTGTTGGGCAGTCGCATATTACGACAACCCTTAAAAACGCCATTAAAAACAACCAACTCGCGCATGCGTTTTTGTTTTGTGGACCAAGAGGCGTTGGTAAAACAACATGTGCCAGAATTTTAGCTAAAACCATCAACTGTACAAGCCCTACCCCAGATGGCGAAGCTTGTAATACCTGTAACAGCTGTGTATCTTTTGATGCCGGCACTTCTTTAAATATTCATGAACTAGATGCGGCGAGTAACAACTCGGTGGATGATATTAGATCGCTTGTAGAGCAGGTAAGATTTGCACCGCAAGCTGGTAAATACAAAGTATATATTGTAGATGAGGTACACATGCTCAGTGCTAGTGCCTTTAATGCATTTTTAAAAACACTAGAAGAACCGCCTTCTTATGCGATTTTTATTTTAGCGACTACCGAAAAACATAAGATCCTTCCCACCATATTAAGTCGTTGTCAAATTTTTGATTTTAAAAGAATTACCAACAACGATACTGTAGAACACTTAGAAGAAATTGCTGGTAAAGAATCCATTAAAGCCGAGCGTGCAGCGCTTCAAGTGATTGCGCAAAAGAGCGAAGGCTGTATGCGTGATTCACTCAGCATTTTAGATAAAATTGTAAGTTTTACGGGCGGTAGTTTAACCTATCAAAACACCCTAGAGCATTTAAATATTTTAGACGAAGACTACTTCTTTAAAATGCTAGAAAGCATGCAGGCCAAGGATTTGGCAGCATCCATGATCCTTTACGACGAAATCAACAGAAAAGGTTTTGAAGGCGATATGGTACTCAATGGGTTTGCGGAATTCATTCGAAATATACTAGTTTGTAAAGACCCTAAATCTGCTCCTTTATTAGAAGTGGTTGAAGGCATGCAAGAGAAATATATTTCGGCAGCCGCCGCTATGGGTATGTCGTATTTAGTGAGTGCACTGAATATTTTAAATGACGCCGAGATCAATTATAAAATGGCGCGTAACAAAAGATTACACGTAGAACTCACGCTCATAAAACTTAATTTTTTACAAGAAGCCATAGAGCTTGCCTCAGAAAATGGTTCGATTATAAAAAAAAAACGGATTGACGGACCAGTAGCCATCAAAACAAGAAGCATCCCTTCTATACAAGTAGTTACCCCTCCAAATACGACGATAACGCCGGCCAAGACAACAACACCAATACCGCCTGCTTTGCCTGTTTCGCCTGTTATCACTGCAACCACTGAACCCCCACAAACGCGAACCATCCCCGCTCAAAGTACGGGTCCCAAAAAGAACCTGTTATCCACTTTACGAGAGAAATATGGTGATCAATACGCCATTGAAGAAGTCAAAGAAGCAGCATCTTTAGAGATCGAAAAGCTTAAAGCTTGTTGGGACGCTTATGGCGCTACTCTCGAAGCACAACAAAAGCACTCTGCCGCTGGAACCTTTAAAATGGCAGTGCTTGAAATTGAAAACGATATTCATTTTACAGTTCGTGTGCCTGGTTTAACGGCACAAAAATTTGTAGAGCAGGAGCGTATGATGCTGATTGATCAAATATTTGCTACGTTTAATAACAGATCCATCAAATTTAGTGTGATTGTTGACGCCACAGAAAAAGAAGACGTGCCCATTCACATGCGTCTTAATAGCAAACAAAAATTTGAACGTATTAGTGAGCAGTATCCGCTACTCAAAGAATTGAAGGAAAAACTGAAACTCGAAATCGATTATTAAAGTCTGGATCTGCTAACTTTTTTTGGTAGCAGTATAACTGTTTTTCAACAACCATTGTAATACTTTATCGCGCTGATCCCCTTGTATAATCATTTCGGCGTCTTTGACAGAGCCGCCCGTTCCGCAAAAATTTTTAAGTTGTTTGCCTAGTTTTTCTATATCATCGTTGGTACCAACAAATCCAGTAATGAGCGTAACAGCCTTACCTGCTCTATGTTTGGTGTCGAGCTTGATACGTAATAATTGTTTTGCTGGCGGCAATGTTTCAAATACCTCTTCCTTCGCTGGCTCAAAACTAAAATTGGGATCGGTACTATAAATGAACCCCCTTGCGTCTGATTTATTTTTTTTACTCATGAAAATAAAAACGGTAATTAATTAACACGAAGGGTTACAATATGATAAGGCGCTGCATTTTTTTTCATGAGCATCAGCGTAATGTTATAATTTTTTGTCGCGCCACTTATTTTCCCGGTCAAATACATCGTATTACCAATTTCTCTTTGGGCGGTACGCTCAAAACCTTTAACCTGGTATTCCGCATAAAAAGCAGCAAGCTTTTCAGCCGCTTTTTCGGTTGCCACAATTTTATCTTCCGGTGCATTCAAAAATTTAATGTCTACGACCACTGCAAAATGTTTTGCTATCTCTGCTGCATTTCCTGATTTTAAAGCTGCAATCACCAGATCTGCATCTCCCTGAAAAGGCCCTTCAAACGCTGTTGTTAACAGCAGTAAAGGGAACAAAAGGCCTAAAAGATACTTTTTCATGGTCTAGATTTAATTAGCTCTATCAAAAATAACTAAGATGCAGCAATTAATGCTACTAAACCCTTTAAAATTGACGTTTTGCCTCAAAAATAAAGGTTGTAAATTTGTAGTATGAAACGCAAAGTAATACTCGTCATTATGGACGGATGGGGATTGGGCAAACAAAAAATGTCTGATGCCATTCAACAATCAAAAACGCCTTTTGTAAATAGTCTTTATTCAAAATATGCAAATAGCACACTTGTTACCTGTGGCGAAGAGGTAGGCTTACCAGAAGGACAAATGGGTAATTCAGAAGTAGGACACTTAAATATTGGCGCAGGGCGTATTGTATATCAAGAATTACAACGCATTAACGTTGCGATTAAAACGGGCGAACTGGCAAACAACCCCACCTTTTTAGAAGCTCTAGCTTATGCGAAATCAAATAATAAACCACTGCATTTAATGGGACTTGTTAGTGATGGTGGTGTGCATGCTCATATCAATCACTTAACCGCTATTTGCGATTACTGCAAAGCAAATGGACTTACCCAGGTTTACATTCATGCTTTTACAGATGGTAGAGACACAGACCCTAAAAGTGGACTAGGTTTTATTAATACACTTTCAGCCCATTTACAAAATAGTGTAGGTACTATTGCCACCATCAGTGGCCGATACTATGCTATGGACCGGGATAAAAGATGGGAAAGAGTGAAGCTTGCCTACGATTGTCTAGTGCATAGTACGGGGCCCCGTGCAACGAGCGCTACCAGTGCATTAGAAGCCGCATACAGCGCAGATACCACCGATGAATTTTTACTGCCTACTGTTATTGTAAATGAAAATAACGAACCTGTTGCTGCTATCAAAGAGGGTGATGCGGTGTTCTGTTTTAATTTTAGAACAGACCGTTGTAGAGAAATTACAGAAGTGTTAACGCAACAGGCATTTCCTGAATTTAACATGCAGCCATTACAGCTTCATTATACGACCATGACACAGTATGATCAAACCTTTAAAGGTGTGCATGTAGTTTTTGAAAATGATAATTTACAAAACACATTAGGCGAAGTATTGGCTGCGCATGGTAAAAAGCAAATTAGAATTGCGGAAACAGAAAAATACCCGCACGTTACTTTCTTTTTTAGCGGCGGGAGAGAAAAACCTTTTGAAGGAGAAAATAGAATTATGGTCCCTTCTCCTAAAGTGGCAACCTATGATTTAGAACCAGCAATGAGCGCTGTTGGCATCACCGATTTATTGGTGCCGGAAATTGAAGCCGAATCTGCAGATTTTATATGCCTTAACTATGCAAACGCAGATATGGTGGGGCATACAGGCGTTTTTGAGGCAGCCATTAAAGCAGTAGAAACCGTTGATGCTTGTGTAGAAAGAGTGGTGACAGCGGGTCTTGCACACGGCTATACCCTTCTAGTTACCGCAGACCATGGAAATGCAGATTTTATGATCAACGAAGACGGAAGTCCTAACACGGCGCATACGTTAAATTTGGTACCTTTATTTCTAGTAGACAATGATTTAAAAGTAACCCTTAAAGCAGGTAAGCTTGGAGACATTGCACCTACTGTTTTACAATTAATGGATTTACCTATACCGGCAGAAATGACCGGCAATATTTTAATATAAAAATTACACCCCCATGAGCTTACTAAAAAAAATAGGGCTTGCACTTGTTGTTGTCTTAGTGGTATTACAAGCCTTTAAACCCGAAAAAAATATTTCAGACGATCATTCAAAAAACATTGCAACACTTTACCCTGTGTCTAAAGAAGTGGACGCGATTTTAGTAAAAGCGTGTAATGATTGTCATAGCAATAACACAAAGTACCCTTGGTATGCGGGCGTTCAACCACTTGCTTGGTGGATCAATGACCATATTGAAGATGGTCAAAAACATTTTAATTTAGATGATTTTGCCAATTATAAACTACGCAAGCAATATCATAAAATGGAAGAAGTGATCGAGCAGGTAAAAGAAGGCGAAATGCCCCTTGAATCTTATAGTCTTATACATGGCGAAGCGAAATTAACCCAAGAAGAAAGAGTTGTATTAACGAACTGGGCTCAGTCTGTACTTGATTCTATGAAAGCAACTTATCCAATGGATAGTTTAATCAAGAAAAAGAATTAATAGACCTTGGTCTATCCCTTTTATTAGCCCGCTTACTAAACTAAGCGGGCTTTTTGTTAACTTGCAGCATGGAAATTACAAAAGCCAGCTATTTGGTTTCGAGTCCTAGTTTTGACAAATGTCCAAAGCCAGATAGGCCCGAATATGCATTTATAGGACGCAGTAACGTAGGTAAGTCTTCTTTAATAAATATGATTACAGGTCAGAAGAGTTTAGCTAAAACTTCTGGCACGCCTGGAAAGACGCAACTCATCAATCATTTTGAAATAGAAAGTATCCTTAAAGCAAAAGCGCCAAGAAGCAAATGGTTTATTGTGGATTTACCAGGATACGGATATGCCAAAAGATCCCAAACAGATAGAAGGCGCTGGGAACAAATGATTGAAGGTTATTTCAAAAAAAGAGAAAACCTGGTACAAGTTTTTGTGCTCATTGATAGTAGACACGGCCCTCAAAAAAATGATTTGGAATTTATTAGTCAATTGGATAGTTGGGGTATCGTGTTTACACTCGTGTTTACTAAAATTGATAAAGAAAAACCTGGCGTGGTAAAAAGAAACGTAGAAAGCTTTTTTACTGTATTAAAAGAAAGCTGGCAATTTTTGCCCCGCCATTTTGTAACAAGCGCCGAATTAAAAACAGGTCGTGAAGAAATGTTAGCGTTTATAGCTACCTGTAACGAAGCAGCTACCTCCGCTGAATAATTATACCCTATTATGAAATTACTCATCACGTATTTAAAGCCCTACAAAGGGCTTGTACTTTTAGCATTACTACTTGCAGGTATTAACCAAACCTTTTCGTTATTTGATCCCATGATATTTGGGAAGCTTATTGATCAGTTTGCTAACCATGCAAAAACCAATGCCGACGGAAGTTTTAGATCTGAAAGCGAATTTATCAAAGGCATTATGGGTATGCTTTTTTTACTCGTAGGCACAGCCATGGTAAGTAGGCTAGCAAAGGCTTTTCAGGATTATACGGTAAATGTTGTGATACAAAAATTTGGCGCTAAAATATTTACCGACGGACTTCAACACTCCATGCGTTTACCTTACCAAGATTTTGAAGATCAACGCAGCGGGGAAACACTTTCCATCTTAACAAAAGTAAGAGCCGACACGGAAAAGTTTATTGGGTATGTGATTAATGTATTGTTTGGTATTATCGTAAGTGTTGTATTTGTTTCTATTTATGCTACCAGACTACACTGGTCGATTGTTCCCATTTATTTAGGAGGCGCTATACTTATTGGAGCGGTTACCAACTTACTCAGTAAAAAAATAAAAGTAATTCAAAAAGCAATTGTTGGGGAAACCACCGCACTTGCCGGCACCACCACCGAAAGCTTACGAAATATAGAACTTGTTAAAAGTTTAGGACTAACAGACCAAGAAGTAAAAAGACTCAACACCAATACCTATAAAATTTTAGGTCTTGAACTTAAAAAAGTAAAAAGTATTCGTTCGCTTAGTTTTATTCAGGGTACACTTGTTAACTTTTTAAGACAGGTGATCACTTTTACGCTCATGTGGCTCATATACAGAGACGTATTAACGGTTGGTCAATTGATATCACTTCAATTTTATAGCTTCTTTATTTTTGGCCCACTACAAGAAATTGGAAGTATTATTTTGAGCTATCGAGAAGCAGAAGCATCACTTCAAAATTTTCACAAACTAATGAGTCGTGAAGTGGAAGTAAGACCTGAACATCCAACAAATGTTGGCGCTATTCAAACCCTTACTTTTTCAAATGTTTCTTTTCAACACCAAAGCGCACAGTTTAAGGCACTTGAAAATATCTCCTTTACGGTTAAACTAGGAGAAACCATTGCCTTTGTGGGTCCTTCCGGTGCAGGCAAAAGTACCCTTGTTAAACTACTTGTGGGACTGTATAGGCCACAAGTTGGGCATATTGAATACAACGGTGCAAAAGAAAACGATATCGATTTTGAAGAACTTAGAAATCAAATTGGATTTGTTACACAGGATACACAACTTTTTGCTGGCACCATCAGAGAAAATTTAAGCTTTGTATTTCCGAATGCCACCGATGCCGAAATGATTGTAGCACTTGAAAAAGCAAGTTGCCATTCTATTTTATCCAAAGCAGAGCAAGGCCTAGATAGTATTATTGGTGAAGGAGGATTAAAACTCAGTGGCGGTGAAAAACAAAGATTGTCGATTGCACGCGCATTACTTAGACATCCGCACCTACTTATTTTTGACGAAGCAACGTCATCACTAGATAGTATTACGGAAGAAGAAATCACAAGAACCATTCATACTATTTCTGAAGAACGGGAACAAATTACAGTGATGATTGCACACAGGCTCAGTACCATTATGCATGCGAACAGAATTTATGTATTAGAAAAAGGGCAAATTGTTGAAACCGGGACCCACGAAGCACTCTTAGCAGAAAAAGGTCTTTATTACGCGATGTGGCGTCAACAAATTGGAGAAAGAAAAGTAACGCGCTAAGTATTAGCTTTTATTCTTTTCCAAATTTCTTTTTAAAGTATTCAATTACAGAAGGATCTTCGAGACCTTCCATATCACTAAGCTCTAACTCAAGTGCTTTGGTACTTAATTGTATTTCTAAAAAAGATAGTAGTAATGAGGCAGAAAAAGACAACAAACTAATCGCAAAAATGATATTAGCAGCTAGCATAAATTGAACATAAATAAGATACATACATAGTATGCATCCTAAAAATGTAACCACCCCTAATGCTTGCATATTTTTAATGAGCTTTAAGCGGTAGCGCAAATTTTTTATTTGTCCGTGTATAATGTGTTTTTGCTCTTGATTTTGGTATTTATCATGCAAATTTCGAACCCTACTGCTGAGCGCTAAAAACCTATTGGTATAAGCGAGCATAATTAAACTAATAGCCGGGAAAAGAAGGGCTGGGGTATTAAAACTAATTTCCATCACACAAAGTACGTAAGAATTTTAAAGCAAACCTATTTCACTTTTAACATCGTATGAACCTGTTGTACAGACATGTTTTGTAACCTTGCATAATACACGCCACTTGGAAGGCTACCGGAGTCAAATACAACGGTATAAGTGCCCGGCGCATACTCGCGATCTGTTAAATTCGTGATCACACGGCCTAACATATCCATCACCTGAATGAGGGTATGTCCACCAGCTGTTTTAAATGATATGACGGTTTTACTTGTAAATGGATTGGGGTAATTATGTACTAAATCTTCGCCCGATAAATTAACGGCTTTCTTACATGCTGCTGCATTTACGAGTGGTAATGTTTGAAAGTTTTTAAGCATGATTTGTTGCAGATCGGTATCTGAAACACAAAGCCAATTAGACAATAGCGTTGCATACACACTTCTAAAATCAAATTCAAACGGTACATTTTCTCCAACAGTAGCGTTAGCACCAAATTTAGGAGTAGCTCCTAAAACACCAGGTATTACATTTTTTCCAAAAACAAATAGTGGAGCAGCAGCACCATGGTCAGTACCGGAACTACCATTAGATTTCACACGTCGTCCAAATTCAGAAAAAGTCATGCCCGCTACACGGTCATCAACACCCAAAAATTTAAGGTCTTTTTGGAAAGCCCTAATTGCATCACTCACTCTACCTAACAAAGTGGCGTGTGTACCTGTTGTAGTATCTGTGGCATTCACTTGAACCGCATGGGTGTCAAAGCCGCCAAAATTAACCATGTATACGCGTGTTTTTAAGCCGCCTTTAATGAGCCTTGCAACAATTTTTAATTGATCTGCTAATGAATTACTTGTTGGATAGGTCACCTGTGTTGGTACTTTGGCAGCAGCGTCTTTTATCACTGCTGCATATTGCTGGGTTTGTTGCGCCACCATGCGCACAAAATTGAGTTCCTTACCAGCAGGTGTGTTAGGCGCCGTATCACGAACGCCATTAATTAAATTATAAAAACTAGATGTATTACTAATACTCATGCCCATACTCACCGCAGGGCCCTGAAATGTTAAAGAAGTTGCTGAACCAATTTGAATCGCCAGCGGATCTGTCATGGAAGCATTGGGATAACCATTGGGGAAATTTGGAAACTCGGCATCTAAAAATCTTCCGGCCCAACCACTATTTACAACCATATTACTATCACTTGCACTCATCCAAATATCGGTAGCCCTGAAGTGCGAAAAATTAGGTTGCGGATATCCCACAGACTGAACGATACTTAATTCTCCATCATTGTACATCGCTTGAAGACCAGTCATAGCAGGGTGTAAGCCTGCTTTGGTAACACCTGATAATTTTAAAACTTTATCTTCTGGAATGTAAATATTAGAACGGGCATTTACATAATTAGAAAAATTTTCGAGCGGGATAACCGTATTTAATCCATCATTACCGCCATTGAGTTGAATGATAACAAGTACATGATCGTTTTCTACGGCAGCAGGAAGCAAGAGTGATTGCGCAATAGGATCTTCTGCACCAAATGCCTTAAAAGAAAATCCACCCACTAGTGATGGCATCACCACACCAACGGGGACTGTGTTTTTTAAAAAATCTCTACGTTTCATGGGGGGATTATTTAAACTAGTTGATACTCGGCTAGATTCATTAAATATTTTACAAGGTCTCTTATTTTATTACGAACCGACGTAGTATTAGCAGCGTTGGTAGGGGTTGCGATATATAAATCCCAGGCCTGTGTCCAATAAATATCTAGGCTCTGTCCGTTTAATAAAATATCTTTTTTAAGCTGCGCTTTTGATGCAGCAGAAATATCTAGTCCCAACAAACGTTCTGTTAATTCGGAAATAAAAGCATTTGGATCGCTAGGATTTGAAAATGTTCTTGCATATGCAAGTGGATCGAATTGAATTTTTTTACTATTAAAAGTATATCCACTTACAACCATGGTATCGGTAAACTGATTGCGCTTAGGTAGCGTATCACTATTGATCCAAACCTCATTGAATTGGGGTTCTTGGTAATACGCTTTCCACCCACTTACATCGGGAGGATCGCCAATGTTTTGTTGCATATTACTCAGCCAACTAACCATGTAATTGTAAAATCCATAATTGGTAAAATAATCTGTATCAGGTTGAAAAACGATTTCAGACTCTCTACAAAATCCAATCACGAGTTCGGCCGGACTTTTAATAACACAACCTCTCGATAATGCATCAAAAAAATGCTCACTTTTTAAAAGCCTATCTAATACCGGCAGTATTTCATAATTGCTTGCACGAAATAAGTTGGCGAGTGGCGTGATAATATTTTGCTCAACAGTATCATCAATATCATAATACACAAACCACCTGTAAAGCCTTCTACACATGAATTTGGCCACTTCTTGGGTAGCAAAAATCATATTCAGTAAATCATCTAATTCTTGTTCGCCTGCTGCCGCTGAATTACGACCAGTGATCACTGTATTATTATAAAAAGAAGAAAATGTTTTATTGCCTGTGTCATGTCTTGATGCAGTAAAATAAGCACTTAACGTGGTGGCATTATTACGCCATCCGGTTAATACCCTCGCTGCCGCTTTTACATCTGGCTCAGTATACAAAGAGTCCGGCCCTTTTCCACAACAAAAAAGTTCTTGAATTTCGCGCGCATAGTTTTCATCAGGTGCAGCTGCCGTATTGAGCTGTCCATTCAAATAA
>CAJBRT010000018.1 GCA_903958045.1 uncultured Bacteroidota bacterium
GATATGTGAGTGATTTTGAATACGAAAAAACAATCGCCGACGCTAACCGTACCCTCGATAAGCACATAGAAACCATCTTTTTAACAGGGGAGCCCAAGTATACTTCGGTGGCATCTACCATTGTTAGAGACATCCTAAAAAACGGGGGAGATGCGTCTCCATTTTTACCAGACGCCGTTATCAAATCATTAAAGCGTTAATTTCCGTATTTCAGCAACAGAATCCTTCAAATTAGCTGTATTTTTGTGTTTTAATTACTATTAAAACATTCCAATATGTACCCAGCAGAGATTGTCCTTCCTATGAAGGCAGAATTAACAGACGCAGGTTTTGATGAAATGGTTACAGCCACAGAAGTTTCAGAAACATTAAGTAAAGAGGGAACCACACTTGTGGTGATCAACTCGGTATGTGGTTGTGCAGCAGGCACTTGCCGTCCGGGTGTATTAATGGCGGTACAAAACGCCACCAACCGCCCTGATCGTTTAACCACAAGTTTTGCCGGTTTTGACATTGAGGCCGTAAACGAAGTACGTAAGCTTTCGTTACCTTACCCACCATCATCACCAGCCATCGCTTTATTTAAAGACGGTGTGCTCGTAAACCTAGTAGAAAGACATCAAATTGAAGGTCGTCCGGCGCAAGTAATTGCCCAGCATTTGATCTCTATTTTTGATGAACATTGCAATTAATTTATCTTAATTTTGTTTCGATGTGTTAGTAAGTAAGGGCTCCACGTAAGTGGAGCCTTCACTTTTAAGAACAAACGCCTATTTCGCCTATGTATCCCAATTTATATTACGCAGTTAAAGACCTCTTTGGTATCGAAATAACGGGCCTAAAACTTATTAATTCTTTTGGCTTTTTTGTGGCCATTGCATTTATAGCTGCATCGGCTGTTTTAAGTGCCGAACTAAAAAGAAAAGAAAAAGAAGGGCTGCTCATACATGAGGAAGAAAAAATGATCATAGGTGCACCAGCATCAGTACAAGAACTCTTATTTAATTTTTTACTGGGTTTTATTTTTGGATATAAAATTATTGGTGCATTTGTGGTGCCAGCGGCCCTCAACGATCCGCAAGCATTTATACTCTCTACAAATGGAAGTGCACCTGTTGGTATCCTAGTTGGTATCTTCTTTTTAATTTTAAAATGGTACGAAAAAAACAAAGTAAAACTTCCTAAGCCCGAAGAAAAAACATTTAAAGTTTGGCCGCATGACAGGGTAGGTGATATTGTATTGTACGCAGCTATTTTTGGTTTTTTAGGAGCCAAAGTATTTCACAACTTAGAAAACTGGGGTGAGTTTGTAAAAGACCCCATTGGCAATCTAATAGCTTTTAGTGGACTTACTTTTTATGGGGGTCTCATATGCGCAACTGTTGCTATTATTTACTTTGCGCGCAAACACAAAATAGGTGTGGTGCATTTAGCAGACGCTATGGCTACCACCATGATGTTTGCCTACGCCATGGGCCGTATTGGTTGTCAGGTAAGTGGAGATGGTGATTGGGGTATTGTAAACAACAACCCAAAACCTTTTGCTTGGATGCCCGACGGATTATGGTCATCGGTGTATGCACACAACGTAATTGGTGAAGGAGTTCCTATTAAAGATTGTGTTGGGCCATACTGCAATCAACTTGCCAATCCGGTATATCCAACCGCTTTATATGAAGTAATTGCTTGCTTACTATTATTTGGGGTGTTATGGTTTTTGAGAACGAGAATAAAAGTCGCGGGCAGGTTAGCAGCTTTGTATCTTATGTTTAATGGGATCGAGCGTTTTTCTATCGAGCAAATTAGAGTAAACACAAAATATGTAGACCTTCCTTTTCAACCCACGCAAGCAGAAATTATTGCCCTTGTTTTATTTTTAGGCGGTGTATTTTTGTGGTGGAAAGCTGGAAAATGGAACCTCAATAAACAATCAAAATAATACGATATGCCATCATTTGACGTAGCTAGTAAGGTAGACTTACAAACCTTAGATAATGCCATTAATACGGTAAAAAAAGAAATTGCTGGTCGCTTTGACTTTAGAGATACCCCTGTTTCTATTGAGCTCAATAAAAAGGACTATGTGGTTTCTTTGGAAGTGGATTCTGACATGAAAATGAAGCAACTCATAGATGTTTTAATTGGCCGTGCCATCAAACAAGGGATTGACGGCAATGCCTTTGACTTTTCAAAAGACGCTTACCCAAGTGGTAAGGTAGTTAAAAAGGAAGTGCCAGTCACCAATGGACTTAAACAAGAAGATGCTAAAAAGATGGTAAAAGCCATCAAAGACAGCGGATTAAAGGTTCAAGCAGCCATTATGGACGATATTATTAGGGTTACAGCTAAAAAAATCGATGATTTACAGGAAGTTATAGCGCTTTTGAATGGCGGCAACTTTGGTATCCCTTTACAGTACACCAATATGAAAAGCTAATAAAATTTGGCATTTTAGCTATTCTAGCCTAATTTTGCATCTCTTTAAAAAATAAGTGTACGGCCAAATCCGTACCACCTAAAACCCATAATTATGAAACAAGGTATCCATCCAGAAAATTATCGTTTCGTTGTTTTCAAAGACATGTCAAACGGTACAACCTTTTTAAGCAAGTCTACTGCTGCTTCTAAAGAAACAATCACATTTGATGATGGTAACGAATATCCAGTTATCAAATTGGAGATTTCTAACACATCTCACCCTTTCTACACTGGTAAAAACATGCTTGTTGATACTGCTGGTAGAATTGACAAATTCAAAAAGCGTTACGAAAAGAAGAAGTAATTCTTCTCTACATAAGTTTTTAAAAGCTGCTAGTTTATCTAGCGGCTTTTCTTTTTTACAACCCTTACCTTTGCCTTAATTCTAATCCTATGAAACTAGATATTTTAGCTTTTGGCGTTCACCCCGATGATGTTGAACTAGGCTGTGCCGGTACCCTCATGGCTGCCATCGACCAAGGTAAAAAAGTGGGCATCGTAGATTTGACAAGAGGAGAACTAGGTACTAGAGGAACACCCACTACCAGAACACAGGAAGCGGCAGCTGCTGCTAAAATTATGGGGGTGGATGTTAGGGAAAACCTTGACATGGCAGATGGCTTTTTTGCAAACGACGAAGCGCATCAAAGAAAAATTATTGCACTCATTAGAAAATACCAGCCAGATATTATTTTAGCCAATGCTCCCGAAGATCGTCATCCAGATCATGGACGTAGTGCTAAACTCGTTTCTGATGCTGCCTTTTTAAGTGGACTTCGAAAAATTGAAACCATTGATGAAGGCGTTACCCAAAACGCGTGGAGACCTGCCTATACTTTTCATTATATACAAGACCGTTTTATTCAACCTTCTTTTGTTATCGATATCACGGCGTATATGGAAAGAAAAATGGAGGCTGTGCTTGCCTATGGTACGCAGTTTGCTAGCGCTGATACTTCAGAACCACAAACCTATATTTCATCGCCGCAGTTTTTAGAAACTGTCAAGGCAAGAGCGCTCATGCTGGGCAAAAGAATTGGGGTAGGTTACGCAGAAGGTTATATCACCGAAAAAATTATTGGCTTTTCAAATTTTGATGCCATCATTAAACATACAACTTAACGATCTTTTAAATTTTTATTATGTCAAAAGTAAAAGTGGGATTGGTTCAAATGTCGTGCAGTGGAAGCAAAGAACAAAACTTGCAAAAAGCAATTGCAGGTATTAAACATGCTGCAGCAAAGGGCGCACAAATTGTTTGTCTTCAAGAATTATTTACATCCTTATATTTTTGTGATGTAGAAGACTATGAAAATTTTAAGTTAGCAGAAAAAATTCCGGGTGCTACCACTGATACATTAGGACAAGTAGCAGCTTCTTTAAACGTTGTAGTCATTGCTTCTTTATTTGAAAAAAGAACGCAAGGTATTTACCACAATACAACCGCAGTTATTGACGCCGACGGTGCTTACCTAGGCATGTATCGTAAAATGCATATCCCTGATGATCCAGCTTACTACGAAAAATTTTATTTCACCCCAGGTGATTTAGGATACAAAACATTTGATACCAAATTTGCAAAAATTGGTGTCCTTATTTGTTGGGATCAGTGGTATCCCGAAGCAGCCAGACTAACTGCATTACAAGGTGCTGAAATATTATTTTATCCAACTGCTATTGGTTGGGCAACATCACAAGATGAAGCAACTAATACGGAGCAGTACAATGCTTGGCAAACCATTCAGCGCAGTCATGCAGTTGCCAACGGTGTGCACGTAGTAAGTGTAAACAGGGTAGGCCTAGAACAAAATGGTGCTATGAAATTTTGGGGTGGTTCATTTGTGAGCAATCCATTTGGCACACTATTGTATAAAGGTTCTCATGAGAACGAAGAAACAGAAGTGGTTGAAATTGATACGGATGCCACAGACCGTTACCGTACACACTGGCCGTTTATGAGAGACAGACGTATTGACTCTTATGAAAAAATCACCAAACGTTTTATTGACTAGAAATTTATTGTTTTGAATACTCCCAAATCATTAGGCTATTATTTTCCAGCAGAGTTTGAAATGCATGAAGCCACTTGGTTAAGTTGGCCGCACAAAGAAGCTAGTTGGCCCGGAAAAATTGATGCGATATACCCAAACTATAGTTTGTTTGTCAAATACCTTTCCCAGTCAGAAAAAGTGCGCATCAATGTGGTGGACGAAGCAATGCAAAAATCAGCCACTGCGCATCTGGTAAAAGCAGGGGTTAACATGGATCAGGTATCTTTTTATTTGCATCCTACCAATGACGCTTGGTGTCGTGATCATGGTCCTGCATTTTTAATTAACCGAAGTGCCGAGCAAAAAAAAGTAATCGTAGATTGGAATTACAATGCTTGGGGTAATAAATATCCGCCTTACGATTTAGACGATGTCATCCCTACTTTAATTGGAAAGCATTTTGATATTCCGGTTTACCATCCTGCCATTATTATGGAAGGTGGCTCTGTCGAATTTAATGGTACGGGCACCATTTTAACGAGTACTAGTTGCCTTTTAAACCCTAATAGAAACAAACATCTAAACAGAGATCAAATCGAAAATTATTTGTTTGATTATTATGGCGCTAATCAAGTGTTATGGGTAGAAGAAGGAATTGTGGGAGACGACACCGATGGTCACATCGATGATACCATTAGATTTGTAAATGAAGACACGGTATTAACAGTTGTTGAATCTAATACACAAGACGAAAACTACACCCTGCTACAAGATAATTTAGCGCAACTTAAAAAAATGCGTTTGTTAAATGGCAAGCAATTAAACATTGTTGAGCTACCCATGCCAGAAGCGGTCATTTATGAAGACCAGCGTTTACCTGCCTCTTACGCTAATTTTTATATCTCTAATAAATATGTAATTGTACCAACGTTTAGATCTGCTATGGATGATAAGGCGCTTTCGATTATTGCAGATGCCTATAAAAATAGGGAAGTAGTAGGTATTGATTCTACCGATATCATTTGGGGATTAGGCAGTTTTCATTGCTTGTCTCAACAAGAACCCTTAGTTTAATGTTCAAAATAGTTTCGATGAAAAAATCAATTTATGTTGGCATAATTGCAATCTTAAGTTTGCCATTTATTTTTACCGCTTGTTTCAGAAACCCTTACAAGCCAACCAATAAAAAGCATACCCATCAAATTGATTCGCTTACAGATATTGCCGAACTTCCAAACAATGGTGGCATATTTTCTGACTCAGTAAAACAGCCGCCATTTTGGGTAGGCACTACCAATTTTGGATTACGCAAACCAAATTTTGTAATTATTCATCATACCGCTCAAAACTCTTGTGAAGAAACACTTAAAACATTTACCATACCTCGTACAGCCGTTAGTGCCCATTATGTAATCTGTAAAGATGGGACCATTCATCAGATGCTCAATGATTATATGCGCGCGCAGCATGCAGGCATTAGTAAATGGGGTAATTTAATTGACATCAATTCTTCATCTATTGGTATTGAACTTGACAACAACGGCTTTGAACCTTTTGATAGTTTACAAATCAAGAGTTTACTAGTACTACTCAATAGACTCAAACAAAAATATACCATACCAACCGCTAATTTCATTGGCCACGGCGATATTGCGCCTACTAGAAAAAACGACCCAAACTTTCGGTTCCCGTGGAAGTTATTAGCGACTAGTGGCTATGGTTTATGGTTTGATGATACATTGGCGCCCGCCCCATCAAATTTCAACCCCTATATTGCCCTTCGTATTATTGGCTATGATGTAAAAGATTCTACCGCAGCGGTAAGATCATTTAAGAGACACTTTTTGCAAGACACTTCAAGACCATTAAACGCGGTTGACACCCTTGTACTATTCAATTTACAGCGTAAATATTTTTAAAAATATATCCCAAAATTATAAATCCTAACAATTGTTAGCTTATTTTTGCGTCCAAATAAAGCTTCTATGGATTTTAATTTAACCGAAGAGCAGCTCATGATTCAGGCTGCTGCACGTGATTTTGCTAAAAATAGTTGTTTACCAGGCGTTATAGAAAGGGATGAAAAACAATCCTTCCCCAAAGAACAAATTATGCAATTAGCAGAACTTGGATTTATGGGTATGATGGTGAGCCCTAATTATGGTGGTGCAGGAATGGATACGATCAGCTATGTGCTTGCCATGGAAGAAATTAGTAAAATTGATGCTAGCGTTAGTGTGTGTATGAGCGTAAACAATAGCCTTGTTTGCTGGGGACTAGAAACATTTGGAACCGAAGCCCAAAAACAAAAATATTTAACACCCCTTGCAAAAGGTATCAAAGACAATGACCTATACATTGGTGCATTTTTATTAAGTGAACCGGAAGCAGGGAGCGATGCGACTAGTCAACAAACCACTGCCGAAGACAAAGGCGATTACTATTTATTAAATGGTACCAAAAACTGGATTACCAATGGTTCCAGCGCCTCTGTTTATTTAGTTATTGCACAAACCGATCCTGCAAAAGGAAGCAAAGGTATCAATGCATTTATTGTAGAAAAAAACAGTCCTGGTGTTACCGTAGGTGCGAAAGAAAATAAATTAGGCATCAGAGGAAGTGATACGCATTCTATTATGTTTAACGATGTTAAAGTACCCAAAGAAAATAGAATTGGTGAAGATGGATTTGGATTTAAGTTTGCGATGAAAACCCTTGCCGGTGGCCGTATTGGTATTGCCGCACAAGCACTTGGTATTGCTAGTGGTGCGTATGAATTAGCATTAGGATATAGCAAACAAAGAAAAGCTTTTGGTAAAGAAATCATGCACCACCAAGCCATACAGTTTAAACTTGCTGACATGGCTACAAAAGTAGAAGCAGCAAGACTACTATGTTTTAAAGCAGCCGCAGATAAAGATGAAGATAAAGATTATGGATTCTCCTCATCTATGGCAAAAGTGTATGCAAGTGAAGCTGCCATGTGGATTTCTACCGAAGCGGTACAAGTGCATGGTGGCTATGGTTTTGTAAAAGAATACCATGTAGAACGCCTGATGCGTGATGCAAAAATTACTCAGATTTATGAGGGCACATCAGAAATCCAAAGAATTGTAATTAGCCGTCATATTTTGACGAACTAATTATTAATTAGGATTCCATTTCTAATACTTTTTCAAAAACTGTCTCATACTCATTGTTGAGTGTGGCTAGTTTTTGTTGCACCGATTTATATTCGGCTTCAAGAGCTGCAAATTTTGCAGGATTGGTATACGTATCTGGGTTACCAAGTTCCTGTTCAATATTTTCTTTTTGAACTTTGGTAGTATTGATATCCAGTTCTAGTGTTTGCAATCTCTTTTTTTGCTTTTGTAATTCCTTTTGAAAATCTTTATCAATCGCCGTGTTTGGTGTTGGCGCTTTTACTTCGGGAGCGGCAACTTTTTGGGTAGGCGCTGGGGCAGGCGTTGAGGCAGCCGCAACAGGACTAGATCCTTTATTTTCTTTTTGCTTGGCAGCCATACGTTCATTCCATTCTACCCACTCGGCATAAGTCCCTTTAAACTCTTTAATTTGATGGTCTACAATTTCCCAAATTTTATTGGCTGTTTGAGAAATAAAATAACGGTCGTGACTAATTAAAATATAACTGCCTTCGTACTTATTAAGGGCACCCGCTAATAATTCTACAGAGTGCATATCAAGGTGGTTGGTAGGCTCATCCAGTAACAAAAAGTTGGCCTTACTTACCATTGTTTTGGCTAGTGCCACCCTTGCTTTTTCGCCACCACTTAGTACACGTATTTTTTTATCTACATCATCACCGCTAAATAAAAACGCACCTAATATACTGCGTAATTCAACGTCTGTTTTTTTACTACCGCACTGCTGCATTTCTTCTAAAATAGTATGGGTAAGTGTTAATGCTTCTAGCTGGTGCTGGGCATAAAAACTTTCTTCTACATTATGTCCCCAAACCCTTTCACCACTGTACTCTTCGTTACCACCCACAATACGAAGAATGGTAGACTTACCTTTACCGTTTGCACCAATTAGTGCAATTTTATCACCACGTTCAATTTCGGCGGTGGTATTGTTTACGATGGTTAAATCACCAAATTGTTTGGTAATATTTTTTAAATCAACAAGCACTTTACCCGGTACTTTATCGAGTTGAAAATTAATGCGCAAATCGGGACGCTCTAATTGTACATCATCAATCTTATCAATTTTATCAAGTCGCTTTTGAATAGACTGTGCTTGTGCTGCTTTACTTGCCTTGGCTTTAAAGCGTTCAATAAACCTTTCTTGCTGACGAATATAATCTTGCTGATTTTCAAAAGCTTTTTGTTGCATTTCTATACGCAACGCTTTTTCCGTTTCATAATAATTATAATCACCACTATAAATATGCAAAGACTGTTGGTAAACCTCCACAATTTTATTCACCATTCGGTTTAAGAAAAACTTATCGTGGCTTACAATAACCACACTACCTTGGTAATGCAATAAATATTTTTCTAACCACTCAATAGAAGGTAAGTCGAGGTGGTTGGTAGGTTCATCTAGTAAGAGTACATCGGGCTGTTGCAAAATCATTTTAGCAAGGAGCACACGCATACGCCATCCACCACTAAATTCTTTGTAGGGTCTTTTAATATCCTGACTGCTAAATCCAAGTCCATGTAATACTTCTTCGGCCTTGTGCTGAATGTTATATCCATCTAATACATCGAGTTCATGCAGTGCATCGGTGTATTGAATGAGTAAATCATTATTTTCCGAATCTTTTTCGAGCGCTATGCCTAATCTTTCAATTTCTTTTTCTATTGCCCTAACTTTTTCAAAAGCACCAAGGGCTACTTCGGTAATGGTTTCACTGGTATCAAAACTTAATAAATCTTGGTGTAAATATCCAATGGTGGTATCCCTGCTTTTTTCTACAGTTCCTTTTGAAGGCGTGTATTCGCCTACCAACACTTTAAGGAGGGTAGACTTACCCGTTCCATTATAACCAATAAGCCCAATACGATCTCCGGGTTGAATATGCCATGTAGCGTCTTCTACAATAACCCTTGCACCAAATTCGAACGTTACATTTTGTAAACCAATAAGCATCTCTTGATTGTATTTGTGGCCGCAAAGGTAACCCCAATTTTATAACCTAAACCTACTTATTGGGTTTGTATTCAATAATAATTTTGGCGTTCTTTTTTTCGTCGGAAGTTAAAAATATCTCCTGGCGTTTTTTACCAATGGTAACCACCATAATGGCTGTATTTGGGGGTATTTCACCTAAATTTTCGGCAACTAAAATGAGCTCATGATTAACGGGCTCGTTTCCACAATTAAAAGAGTAGGTAAGTGGCTGGTAATTGAGTTTGCCTTTTATAATAACCTGCTCATTGTTGTGGTATAAACTAATGGTATCATTATCAATGGTTCCGTTGTCAAAAAGCTCCACTTTAACAATGGGTTCCGAAGTTAAAATTCGCTTGATTAAAAAGTTATCCCTTTGGACAAGCACTTTTGGGGTAACATTTGTGGTTGTAGACTTTTTATTTTCGGGAACAGTTGTTTTGATAGTAGTTGCAGTATTATCTGTTTCGTTATCTCTATTAACAATGTCAGAATCCTTATTGGAAGGCTTAACCATTGGCTTTTGTTGAGTAATTGGAGCAGCTGGTTTGGGATGTGCTAAAAATTCTTCTAATTCAAAATCACTTTTTAAAACACGTTCTAGATATACTTTCCCGCTTCCACAATCTTTTTTATTTTTTGCATTGGTAGAAATAAAAGTCCCTTGCAATACCTCTAATTTTCCAATTTTTACATAGTCGAGGTAGCAGGTCATTAAACAGGGCTCGCTATTACTTCCAATTTTTAATTCTACAAGTTTTAATTCTTTTACAATTAAATTTTTGCTACTAGCGGTATAAATCCCTTGCATGGTTGATTTTCCGTAAAAGACGGTAGACTTATAAGAGTAGGTAACTCCCTTCACACTATTATCAGATTGCTGGTCTATTTGAACCTCGTATTTGTACATTTCTTCCCCAATATCATCTCTAAAAATGCCATTGGCTGCACTAAAATAACCACGCCAAATACCCGTAAGTTTTTGGGCTTGAACGCTGGTACTTAAAAGCAATAAAGAAATTAGGGTAAAAGTCAATCTCATTGGCACAAATGTAAGCTGTTACAAAAGTATTAAAATCTAAGGAAGCGTTAAAACGAAAAACTCACTGCTTTCCTTTATTTTTGCAGAAGTAACCCATTAGGGGTTAAACAGTTAAGTTAGACCTATGATAAATATAAAATTTCCAGATGGTGCCGTAAGGCAATATGAAGCAGGTATTTCTGCCGACGGCATCGCAAAATCGATAAGCGAAGGACTTGCCAGAAAAGTATTGGCTGCGAATGTAAATGGAGAAGTTTGGGACAGTACTAGGCCCATCACTTCCGATGCTTCTTTACAATTATTAACCTGGGATGATGATGCAGGTAAAAATACTTTTTGGCACTCATCGGCGCACTTAATGGCAGAAGCCGTTGAAGCTTTATACCCTGGTGTAAAATTTTGGGTAGGTCCAGCACTTGACAAAGGATTTTATTACGATATAGATTTAGGCGATCGTCATTTAACAGAAGATGATTTAATTGCCATCGAAAGAAAAATGAATGAGCTTGCAAAACAAGCCAATACATTTAACAGAAAAGAAATTTCAAAAGCGGACGCCATCGCATATTTTACAGAGCGCAATGATCCGTATAAATTAGATTTATTAGAAGGGCTACAAGATGGTAATATTACACTCTACTCCCAAGGTAATTTTACCGACTTGTGTAGAGGGCCACACATCCCAAATACAGGAGCAATTAAAGCCATCAAACTCACCAATATAGCAGGTGCATATTGGAAGGGTAACGAAAAAAATAAAATGCTAACACGCTTGTATGGCGTGACTTTCCCGAGTCAAAAGGAATTAGATGCATATATTTTAATGCTTGAAGAAGCTAAAAAAAGAGATCACCGAAAACTAGGTAAAGAACTTGGCATTTATACCATGGATGATGATGTGGGTCAAGGCCTTCCATTATGGTTACCCAATGGAACCATCATTATTGAAGAATTAGAAAAATTAGCAAAAGAAACGGAAGAAGTTGCAGGTTATAAGCGCGTGGTAACACCGCATATTGCCAAAGAAAGTATGTACCTCACCAGTGGTCACTTACCTTACTATGCAGATAGTATGTTTCCTCCAATGGAACTAGATGGTACTAAGTATTATTTGAAAGCAATGAACTGTCCGCATCACCATAAAATATTTGATGCAGAACCAAAAAGTTACAAAGACTTACCATACCGTATTGCAGAATATGGAACCTGTTACAGATACGAACAAAGTGGTGAATTATTTGGCCTGATGCGTGTGCGTTGCCTACACATGAATGATGCACATATTTATTGTAACAAAGAACAATTTGCCGCCGAATTTAGAGCTGTAAATGACATGTATACCAAGTACTTTAAAATATTTGGAATTGATAAATACGTGATGCGTTTGAGTTTACACGATCCTGCTAAACTAGGCGCTAAATATGTAAATGAACCTGAATTGTGGAAGGAAACGGAAGCTATGGTACGTCAGGTGCTCATTGAGTCTGAAATCCCTTACATCGAGGTTCAGGACGAAGCTGCGTTTTATGGCCCTAAAATTGACGTTCAAATTTGGAGTGCGATAGGTAGAGAATTTACCCTTGCCACCAACCAAGTAGACTTTAATTCAGGTAACAAATTCAAATTAAGCTACGTTAACCAAAACAATCAGCCCGAAGTTCCACTGATTATTCACCGTGCACCCCTAGGTACCCACGAACGATTTATTGGATTCTTGCTCGAACACTATGCGGGTAAATTCCCGGTATGGTTATCACCTTTACAGGTAAAAATCCTACCTATCTCCGATAAATTTATGGAGTTTGCCGAAGGCGTTAAAAAACAGCTAAAAGCAGCAGGGATAAGAGTTGAGATAGATGACAGGTCTGAAAAAATTGGTAAAAAAATTAGAGATACCGAACTTCAACGCGTTCCATATATGCTCGTTGTAGGGGAGAAAGAAACCCTCGAAAACAAGCTTTCGGTGCGCAGACAAGGCAAGGGAGATTTAGGCATGCAAGACACGCAGGTATTTATCGATGCAATTATTCAGGAAATTCATGAACGTAAATCCGGCGAATAGCCTAAATAGCTTTATCTTTATACTTCAAAATATTACTAACAAAACAAGTTTTAATGGCATTACCACCAAGAGGCGGCGGAAGATTTAACCCAAGGTTCCAAAGACAACAAGAACCAGAACACCGAATTAACGACAGAATTAGAGTACCTCAGGTACGTTTAGTAGGCGATAACGTTGAAGTAGGCGTTTATTCTACACAAGAAGCGCTTAAAATTGCTCAAGAACAAGAATTAGACCTCGTTGAAATTTCTCCAACCGCAGATCCGCCTGTTTGTAAGGTAATAGATTATAAAAAATTCTTATACGAGAAGAAACGCAAGGAGAAGGAAATGAAAGCCAACTCCAAGCAGTCTGAAATCAAGGAAATCAGATTTACGCCAAGTACCGACGATCATGACTTTGATTTTAAGGCAAAACACGCCGAAAAGTTCCTAAAAGACGGCAATAAGGTTAAAGCTTACGTTCAATTTAAGGGTAGAGCTATTATGTTCCAGGACAGAGGCCAATTACTCCTTTTAAAGTTTGCTGAGCGTTTAGCAGAGGCTGGTACCCTAGAAAGTATGCCTAAACTAGAAGGTAAGCGTATGTTTGCCATTTTTACCCCTAAAACAGGTAAAAAGAAATAGTTGCTCAAATAGGAGATTATCCATAATTTTGCATCCCAATTTCCCAAACGGCTCAACAAGTGTCTCGCCTGTGCAAGACCGCCAGTAGGGTGTAATCTTTAATTAGATTATTAACATGCCAAAGGTAAAAACAAACTCAAGCGCAAAGAAGCGTTTCAAAGTCACTGGTAGTGGTGAAGTAACTTTCCAAAAGCCATTTAAAAGGCACATCTTAACCAAAAAATCAAAAAAACGTAAAAGAGCCCTAAACAAAAAAGGTTTAGTAGACTCTACAAACAAAGACTTCGTTCTTCGTTTATTACGTCTAAAAGGTTAATTCTGGTTATCATTTTAGAAGTATCATTCACAAACAACATTATCAAACAGCAATTACCCATTAGGTAGGCGCTTTCAAACAAATTAATATGCCACGTTCAAAAAATGCAGTAGCATCGAGAGCTAGGAGAAAAAGAATTCTTAAGCAAGCAAAAGGGTTCTACGGTAAACGTAAAAACGTTTATACAGTAGCCAAAAATATCGTTGAAAAAGGTTTAACCTATTCTTATGTAGGACGTAAACTTAAAAAGCGTGAATACCGTCAATTATGGATTGCACGTATCAACGCTGCGGTTAGACAAGAAGGACTTACTTACAGCCAATTTATCAATAAATTGAGCACTAAGGGTATCGAACTTAACCGTAAAGTATTAGCAGACCTTGCTATGAACGAGCCAGCTAGCTTCAAAGCATTAGTTGACCAAGTTAAATAAGGTAGCTTACTGTAAAAAATTAATATAAAAAACCGAGTAGTATGTATACTGTTCGGTTTTTTTATTCGTTTATAATAATAATTTCAAGATTGTCGTTCACCCATTTTAAAGCAACCGCGTAAATGAACAATACTTATACCTCGCTCGTAAACCAAACATTCCACTTCCCTCAACCAGGTTTTGAAGTAAATGATAATGGTTATTTACAATTTAATGATCTTGATTTAAAAAAGATTATTGAAAAGCATGGTACCCCTTTAAAGTTAACATACCTGCCAAAAATTGGCATGCAAATTAACAAGGCCAAAGATATGTTTCAGGCTGCTTTTAAAAAGCACAAATACGAGGGTGAATATTTTTATTGCTATTGTACCAAAAGCTCTCACTTTTCATTTGTTGTAGAAGAAGCACTTAAGCACAATATTCATTTAGAAACATCTTATGCTTACGATATTGAAATTATCAATAGACTGTATCAACGCAGAAAAATAAACAAAGACACCTACATCATTTGTAACGGCTATAAACAAAAGTCTTACACATCACGTATTACCAAACTCATCAACACCGGTTTTAAAAATGTAATTCCAATACTTGACAACAAAGAAGAGTTGATGGCCTACAAACGTGGTGCCAAACAACCATTTAGAGTAGGTATTAGAGTTGCTGCTGAGGAAGAACCTAACTTTCCTTTTTATACTTCAAGACTCGGTATCCGTGCAAAAGATATTTTAGAATTTTATGTAGATGAAATTGAAGGTTTTGAAGATAAGTTTCAATTAAAAATGTTACATATCTTTTTGAACAAAGGGATTAAAGATGATATTTATTACTGGTCAGAATTAAATAAAATCATCAACCTGTATTGTCAATTAAAAAAGATTTGTCCAGAGTTAGACTCTATTAATATTGGTGGTGGATTTCCAATCAAACACTCCCTTGGTTTTGAATATGACTATCAGTTCATGATCAATGAAATTGTGAGTAATATTAAAAAGGCTTGTAAAAAAGCCAAGGTTCCCATGCCAAATATCTACACAGAATTTGGTAGCTATACCGTTGGTGAAAGTATGGCACACATTTACAGTGTACTCGCCGAAAAAAATCAGAACGATAGAGAGTGCTGGTATATGATTGATTCATCTTTCATTACTACGCTTCCAGATACCTGGGGTATCGGAGAAAAGTTTTTGATGCTACCCGTTAATAAATGGGATAATGAATACCACCGCGTTGTGCTAGGGGGTATTACCTGCGATAGTCATGATTATTACGACTCCGAAGAACATATCAACGAAGTGTTTTTACCCAAACTAAAAACCCTAGATCCTAAAGATCAAGAGTCCAATAAAGAACCGTTGTATGTAGGATTTTTCCATACGGGTGCATATCAAGATCAAATTAGTGGCTATGGTGGAATCAAGCACTGCTTAATTCCTTCCCCTAAACACGTGATTGTAGAAAGGGATAAAAGTGGCAAACTTGTTGAATGGGTGTATGCAAAAGAGCAAACCGCTCAATCTATGCTTAAAATTTTAGGGTACCTCCGATAAACGCATCAAATACAGTGCGTATAGTAGGGTAGGTTTGAAGTAGGTATTGAGGCAACCGATCCATGGGAACCCACTCAAGCTTTTCAATGTCTTCTTCGGTTTGAGGGATGAGTTTTTCTGGAACCAAAGCAGATGCATTCATGCTATACCAATGGGTTTCCTTTACGACGTCCTTTTGTAACCAGGTGTCAAAATAGGTATGTGTAGTCATGCATATAAATGGGCCAACATTGAGTGTTTGTAGCCCAGTTTCTTCCTGTACTTCTCTTAGGGCACATGTAGGAATAGATTCACCTGGATCAAGTTTTCCTTTGGGTAAATCCCAAAATCCACGCCGATATATAAGTAAAAATGCACCCTCGTTATTTTGAACGAGTCCACCAGCGGCGGTAATAATTGGTTGCTCCATTGTGTATCAAATGTCTACTATTTTTTGAATTCTTCGTACAATTTATTCTAAAATAGCCCCTAAATTTGAAGCATGACAAATGAAATAGCCGTTGCAGAAAAGTTACTACAAGTAGCAGCCGTAAAATTAAGTCCAAACGACCCTTTTACCTGGGCTAGCGGATGGAAAAGCCCTATCTATTGCGATAATAGAAAAGTGCTTTCTTTCCCATATGTAAGGGACTTTATAAAAAGTGAAATGTGTAATGTCATCTTCGAAAAATTTGGAGAAGCGGAAACCTTAGCGGGCGTTGCTACTGCTGGTATTCCATGGGGTGCCATGGCAGCGGATCAATTAAAACTACCTTATATCTATGTAAGACCTAAACCAAAAGAACATGGTTTAGGCAATCAAATTGAAGGTGCATTTACACCAGGGCAAAAAGTACTCGTGATAGAAGATTTAATTTCTACCGGAAAAAGTTCCCTACAAGTTGTGGATGTATTAAGAGCAGCAGGTGCAGAAGTTGTAGGGATGGTCGCTATTTTTACCTACGATTTTGCCCAAGCATCAGAAGCTTTTGCAGCGGCAAATGTTCCACTTATTTGTTTAACCAATTATCCTTCTTTAATTACGCTTGCTGTTGAAAAAGGCTACGTCACGAAAGAACAAGAAAGTATTTTATTAGATTGGAGAAATAGTCCATCTACTTGGACTGGAAAATAATGCCGTTAAATATGGACATGAAAAAAATTATTGTTGCACTACTATTATTGATATCCGTTAATCATGCTTCTGCACAATCTGCAAAAGCAGAGTGGGTTATATTAAAATCCAACAACTTAAAATGTTGGGAATGCAAAGATGTATTGGATAAATACCTAACCAAGGAAAAAGAAAATACAGAGGGCGGCATTGTGCAGTGGAAAATAAATTTATTGCAAGGTGAAGTGCGCATTCAGTTTTTACCCGATAGAACAAGCGCCGACGAAGTAAGAGCAGCCATAAACAATGCAGGCTTTGATACCGACAAAGAAAAAGCATTGGACGAAGCTTATAAAAAATTACCTCCTAGCTGCAAAAGAGCTGAAGAAGGCGGTGGGCCTCAATTACGCAAGCCTTGCCATGTAAAACCGTATTTATAAACTAATGGTTTGTCTGGTTTCGTAAGTAAACGGAACATCAAAAAAAATAGATCCTTTTCCAATTTTAGTTTTTCCTTTTACTTTTATAAGTACCTCTTTATTCATCAACAAAGAAAAGGCATTTTTAAAAATACCACCCGTCGAAACACGCATACGGGAGGGGAGTTCAAAATTTTGTTTTTTAGGAATATGCATGAGGGTATCTAGTGCATACTTTCCTAAGTACCTATTATCGATGTAAACATCGCAGTCTACCTTTTTTAAATCTACTTTAAAATTATTTGGATTAAAATACACTAAGTTTAAAGATAGATCTAGGTATTCGAACCCAACATTATTAACCTTCACATTATTGAGTCCCTTGTATTCAAACCCTTTTGGCGTTGAGCAACTCAATAAAACTACAAAGAGCGTACAATAAAATAGATAAATTCGTTTCAATTGAATTATTTTGCACAAAGATAATCGCACAGCTGATGGGAACTAATAATTCCTGTTAAATTTAATACATGCTACCATTAAGAATTGAATCTCAGTATTTTGGATCGGTCCAGTATATCAAACAAATGGCTACCGCAAATAGCATGGTAATTGATGTACATGAGCCTTTTAAAAAAATGAGTTACCGCAATAGAACTACGATTATTAGTGCGCAGGGCCCACTTTTATTAACAGTACCTTTGCAAAATGGGAGAGACCAAAAAGCAACAATGCAGGATGTAAAAATATGCTATGGACAAAACTGGCCTATTAAACACTTAAAGGCAATCCGTTCTTGTTATAAAAGATCCCCTTTTTTTGAATACTACGAAGACGGACTGAACAGGCTCTTAAATACCAAATACCCTTATTTAATTGATTTAAACATGGGTACCCTCGACTGGCTAAAAAAAGTCCTAAAAACAGAATTTAGCATTTCAAAAACAACAGCAACAATACCGTATCTCAATCCCAATTTCATAGAAGCGAGAGATTCTTGTACTGCCCCTGGCATTGGTCAAAATATTGCAAATCAGGTATATCCACAGGTATTTTCTGACAAAATAGAATTTATTCCAAATGCTAGTATTCTAGACCTGCTATTTTGTATGGGTCCTTCCGCAAATATTTATTTGAAAGACAGCTATTTATAGTGTTTTTGCATCTTTATTTTTAGTAGATTTAATCATCAATAACTAAACCTATTTAGGCGTAAAGTGTCTAAGAGTAATATTATGAATGGTCGTTTGTTCAAGTTATTATTTATTTTAATATATATACTGCTTAATGGCACTATATATGCACAAGATTATTCC
>CAJBRT010000019.1 GCA_903958045.1 uncultured Bacteroidota bacterium
AATTGCATCCCTTTAAATTTGAGCCGCTAAGATACATTGTTTTATTAATAGCGGCCAACCCACAAGCATTTTGTGGCGGTACGGGATTATCTATTATTTTTGCTACCCTTTTAAGGATGGTCCCGTAGTTCAATGGATAGAATAGAAGTTTCCTAAACTTTAGATCCAGGTTCGATTCCTGGCGGGACCACAAAGGCTCAACACGAAGTGTTGGGCCTTCTTCATTTCGAGACAACGTCGAAAGCTTGCTTTCGTAAGTTGGGGAGAGATGAAGAAGGCAACAAGCCGCGAAGCGGTTTGTTAAAAGCCTTTGGGTTAGTTCAATGCGGTAGGAAGTTAGCCGCAGGCTAACAGTCCTGGCAAAAGGTGGACGACAGTCCTGGCAAAAGGTGGACGACAGTCCTGGCAAAAGGTGGACGACAGTCCTGGCGAAGGTCAGGGCTAACAGTCCTGGCCCAGCCCAATACGATTATTTACGCAAAATAACTGCAACCAGGATGAACAAAAAGATAAAAAACGTAGAGAAAAAATACTTTTTGTAATCATGCTTTTCTAACTGCTTTTCTTTAATGTATAGGCTAATTACTACAGACATGGCTAAAATGGTAGTTGAAGCCAAACTAATCCAAAGCTTTGAATTTTGACTAACAACTTGATCTCTTACATAACCTGTAAGCAATAAAAAGCCTGTAAGAAATAAAACAAGAATGACTGATTGACTATGCGATAGTGTTTTCATGACAATTACAATCTACCTCAAACGAATACAAGCCTTACATGTATTTCCCGCAATAATTTAAACCGCTTTACTAAACCTAGAAAGCAGTTGGTTTAATCGTACCTTAAGGTATATTTCAATTAATCCCACCCTATGAAAATCATTCGTTTGTATATAGATAAATTAATTGCATTAATCAGCGCTATCAGTTTTGTAATCCTAGTACTAGAATACAATAGTTTTCCACTTGAGACAAAGACCTATTACTTTTTAACCCTAACAGTACTATTAATAGGTATGGTATATGGGCTTATCAAAAAAAGAGATCCGGCAAAATTCCAAAAACAAAAATTTAATGATTCCTCCAAGTAGCCAAATAAATGAATGCCTTCAATTAAGGGCACAAAAAAAACACCACGCGCTAAATCAATGACTTCTCCCCCCAGATTAGTACGATTTATGACGTGGTGTCTAATACAAATCTAATGTAAGCGCCTACATATTCAACATTTTATCGTTACGTTTGCATTTAAATTGCAAACTATGAACCAGCTAGAAAGGCTTCATTTTATCTATCAGCTATTAGAAATTGAGCCCAGAACCGTGCAAGACATTAGTAAAGAACTTGCACAAAAAGGCTTTACTACTGCAAATAGACAAATCTATAACGACCTAGCACAACTCGAAAAAAACTATTTACGCAAAAATCAAGCTTTACAAATTACGATTGGGCAGCACAATCAAAAAACATACAGGCTTGTATATTCAGATATCAGCATACCGGTTACAGGATTTGACGTAAACTCCTATCAACTAAGTAGGCTTTCGATGACTACTTATATTACGGAGGGACGCGGTGAATCAATCAATAAATTTAGAGATATCGTAGCCAAAAAAATTATGCACCTTGGCAAAACTAAATACGCCGCACTTCCATTAGAACAAAATTTTAATTCGCATTTTTTTGAAAGAAAATATACTACCGATTTTAATCAAATGTCAGAAGATATCATTTGGTCGATTGCAAATAATAAAATTATTGAGATTATAAACATATACGGAGACGCCACCAATGTATCATCAGATATGTCTTATCCATTTAAATTTAAACCACTTCTACTCGTATACCACAATGGGGCTTATTACACAGCCGGATTTATAGCAAAGAAAAACTTATTTATAACCATTGATTTATCAAAAATAGTAGCATACAATATTACCAATCAAACCTTTGCACATAAAAAAGCGCTACCCATTGCGAAACTAGAACTACAAAAAAGATTTGGCTTAACTGCTAATATTGACAATGAAGTGTATGATATTGAATTAGAATTTTCAAGCATTACAGGAGAATTTATCAGCCATTATAACTGGCATGCAACACAAAGCTTTACGCCATTAAAAAATGGCAACTACCGAATGAAAATGCATTGTGGTATGAATAGAGAATTGTTTGGATGGATATTTAGATGGATGGGGAATGTAAAAATTATTGGACCAGAAAAACTAAAAGACTTATATCTGCAACAGCTTGATATCATCAATAAAAATTATAGTAGCGATCAGCGCCTCAATTATTCCAATATTTTTAAATCCTAAAAAAAATAATTTAATAGCGAAGCATTTTGGTTTCATTCACTGCTTCAAATAATGCTGTATAATCTACCCAAATACCGTCCATTTTTACTTTTTTAGCAATGAGCCGAATGCCGTGGCTATAATCGACATACCAATTTACATGACCCGCATATACCGGCTGAATAGGTTTACCATCTAGTGTATGCCAGCCATAAATAGCCACTCGGTTTGGCCTTTGGTGTTCTACTACTTTATTACTGAGTACCACATCTTTTTTAATACCAGCAATCAGCCCTTTTTTATTTTTTCGCTGCCCTTCTATCATCAAATGATGCTGCCACATAGTAATGGTACTATCCCTAAATGCATACATAGGCACGGGTGCTAATTTTACCGTACTTGCTTTATAAATAGCATCTACCATAGAAGGTGTAGGCAAAAAACATCCATAGTCATCAGCAATTTTTTGAGCCGCCATAGGTGTTATAGGAACTCGTGCCCAATTAGTATTAGAACCCACCATAAAATAATCGGGGGCAACATAAAAAGTAGCGTCCACTTCTTTTCCATCAGCGGTTTTAAACGTTATAGTAACTGGCACAAAACTGAAATAAAAATCAGGCACTTGTCCGGCATTGGCATATTCAAGCGCCAAGGAATCACGCTCCCGCCAATTATAACTTACGGCTTGTTTAAAAAATGCTTCCCCGGTGCGTGCATCGTTGTCTACTGCATACGGTAACCCTGCTGGGCGCATATTTTTGTTGGAAATGCAAGCGCAAAAAAACAATCCAATGATGAGGCAACTATTTTTCAATGGATCTAATTTTTTGTTCGATAGCGAGTGTGATTCTGTAAAATCCTAAATCGGTCATATGAGAACCATCAACAGTGGCTTCGCCATCTTCACCAATTAAATTGGTGGTTTCTAAATAATGTAAATTACGCATTCCTTCTTTTTTTAAAAGCGCGTAAGCATTTTTAAAAATTTGATTGACCTGGTTAATTTTTTGCCTAGTCACCAAATTAAACTTAGCAGTTGGATACATAATATTTTCGACGAGTAAAATAGGAACGCTTGGTTGTAGTGCATGCAGTTGACGCAAAAATGGAACCGTTTTTTCCTGCGCCATAGCAGGTGTTAAATTAGGTCCACAATCAATCACATACATAGAAGCATCGATCCCAGACATAATAACAGCCAGCATAGAATCTAGTTGCCCATTTCCACTAAAACCTAAATTGATGGTCTCCCGTTTTAAGCGTCGTTCTAGCTGTGCGGGATAGGCCATGCCCGGACGCATAGCTGAAGCGCCCTGCACAATAGAAGTGCCATACACAACGAGTGGCTTTTGACCTTCAAAATAATTTTGTTGTGGCTTAAATATAGTAGCACCTTCTTCGATACCAATAAAAAGTGAATCGCAGGTTTCATAATCAGGTAAATACAACAAGTATTGACGCATGCTGCCGTCCATATCTTTTACCAAATTACTTTCTTGGTAGACAGGAGCGTTTGGCTTTCCTACACCCGCAAAATACCAACTGCCATTATCTAAACCGTAAAGGTCTAGCCCCTTTACCAGCGTGCCCGCCACGTGCTGAAAAACAACCGAAGAACCGGTTTTCCATTTGGCAGAAATTTGTTTGGCATTGGTTTCAAAATAGACAGCAAACCCAGTAGGATTTTTACTTAAATCCCATACAGGTTTACGCAGTAAGTTTTTGATCGTATCCGGAAAACGTTGATACACAGTTTGATTTGGCATGGGCCTACCCAACAAGGTAAAACCCTGCATATCGTAATAAACAGTTTTAGTTTGCGCAGTAGCACAAAACGAAGTAATAACAACATATAAAAGAGTCAAACAGTATTTCATGCTTCAATTTAATCCTTTTTAGTAAATAGCATGCGCAATTGGGCCTTACCTTTGCAAAAAATACCCCCTATGATGCGTCTGGTACTAGCAAGTTTAATGCTGAGTTTGAGCATACCAACTATTGCACAAAAGACTGAGCTTTCGGAAGTAGTGGTTACGGCAAGCATGCTGCCTCAACAAGAAAAAGAAACGGGGCGCAATATTGTAAGTATTAAAGGGTCTAGTTTACAAAACCTACCCATCAGTAGTATAGACGAACTACTTAAATATTTACCTGGCATTGAAACCCAACAACGCGGACCCGCCGGCACTCAAAGCAATATCATTATTAGAGGCGGCACTTTTCAACAAGTACTCGTAATTATTGATGGCATCCGAATCAACGATCCACTAACGGGTCATTTTAATGGCTACATCCCACTTCACCCAAGTGATATCAATAGAATTGAAATTATTAAAGGTGCCGCTTCTGCTATTTATGGTTCAGACGCTATTGGAGGCGTTGTAAATATTATTACCAACGGGCTACAACAAAAAAATAACCACAAGTTAAGCGTTGGTAGCAAATGGGGTAGTTACAATTCACGTTCTAATAATATTTGGTGGGGTGTACAAAAACAAAAATGGAAACTAAGCTTGTCTTCACAACAAAACAAAGCCGATGGTGAAGCGTTAAGAGGCACCACCGGGTATTTTAATAATACATTTTACGCAGCCAATTTCAATTACAATTTTGCATCAGACTGGAAGCTGCATATTTTACACGCCAACGATAGCAGAGACTTTAATGCACAAAATTTTTATACCACTTTTAAAAGTGATACTGCCTCAGAAGTGGTAAAAAGCAGTTGGACACAAACGAGTTTGCAAAAGCAATTTGCACACACCACTATAAAATTTGATGCTGCTTATAAAAACTTATCAGACCGATTTAGATTTAGTCCGGCAGGTAGTTTCAATGAAAATAAAACATCGCTATTTGTAGCGCAAGGAACGGTTCAATTTTCACGTAACCCCAATCATCAAATTGTTACAGGTGCTCAATGGATCCATAAAAAAATTAGATCCAACGACAGGGGCAATCATGCACTAGCACACGGTGCAGCATTTGTAATTGCTACACATAAACTCCCTAAAAATATATTTATCAACGAGAGCCTTCGTATAGATTGGGATCAGAGCTATGGATGGGTAATTATTCCGCAGGCAAATGCGTCTTGGGTAAAGGGAATTCTTACAACACGGGCTTCTATTGGCAAAGGCGTTCGTGACGCAGATTTTACAGAGCGTTATAACAACTATAATAAAACGCTTGTTACGTCTGGCAGCATTGGTAACCCTTATTTACAAACAGAAAAATCTTGGAGTTACGAACTTGGTGCCGATTATAGAATGGGTGCGCATTTTAAATGGGGCGCCACGGTATTTTTTAGGGATCAAAATAATTTGATTGACTGGACCCCTACCCCTTTTCCTATGATGCCGCGCCAATCCAATTTAGTCATCACCGGAAACTATTCGCTAGCTAGTAATATAGCGTCGGTACAAACAAAAGGTATCGAAACGGATCTTACCTACAACAAAAAATGGGGGGAAGATCTCGAATTAAATATTAGTACAGGACTGGTATGGCTTGCTTCTACTAGCCCCAATAAAACACCTTCGTTTTATATTTCCTCCCACGCCAGATTTTTATGGAATGAGCAAATAGTATGTAGAGCGCGTCAATTACAGTTATCGGTAAACAGTGTCTACAAAATTAGAAATGCGCAAACAGCGTCTGCTATAAATGCAGCACTCTCTCCTAATTATTTTCTAGTAAATACTAAGTGCGCCTACCTCCTTAAAAAAAGAAGTAGCAATGTGTTTGTAGAAATAACAAACGTAACCAACAATACATACTCCGATTTATTGGGCGCTATCATGCCAAGCAGATGGATTGCTGCTGGTTTTCAATTACACTTATAATTAGATTTGCTTTAAAAGCCCTGGCTTTTCTTGATGCAATTTATAAATCAGTTCACCAAATAAAGTATTAGCCCAAGCAAACCATTTGCGGGTAAACTTGGTAGCATCATCTTTATGGAAGGACTCATGCATAAATCCAGTGCCCGCATGCGTTTGCATTAAATTTCTAACGCAGTGCGTAATTTCTTTATCATCCACACTTGTAATGGCGCGTAAAATAATACTCATTGGCCAAATGGTATCGGCACCGGTGTGCGGGCCTCCAATACCTTCACCAGCTTTGCCTTTATAAAAGAATGGATTGTTTTCTGATAGCACCACTTTACGCGTATTTAAATAAAGCGGATTGTTAGGTTCAATGCTAAGAAGTTCCTTGAGAAGTCACGAGGACATGACGGTGGAACGTTGTGCCACCTAAAGCGATCTGGAAGAGGGGACGAACTCGTTTTTGTCG
>CAJBRT010000020.1 GCA_903958045.1 uncultured Bacteroidota bacterium
CTGATTATATTCCACTTCAACAATTAGACAGTGGTGCAGCAACTGGTAAAGTATTGATACTAGGTTGGGGCTCTACCTATGGTGCCATCAAAACAGCTGTAACAGAGTTACAAGCAGCAGGGCACGCGGTAAGTCATGCACACATTAAATACATGCGACCATTCCCTAAAAATTTAGGAAGCATCATTGCAGGGTTTGATAAAGTATTAATTCCTGAACTTAACAATGGTCAACTCATTAAAATAATTAGAGACCAGTATTTGGTAGATGCAAAAGGGTACAATAAGGTAATGGGTATTCCTATCACCAAAGGTGAAATTATGGAGACCGTATTAAATATGCTCTAGTAGGCTAGTCTTTATTGCCTGCCGAAAATATTTGATCTACTGCGCCACCCAGCATTGGAAATTTTTCTTTTACAAAACCAGCAATAGTTGCAATGGCTTGTTGTGCTTGTTCTGGCGTTAATGCAGCTTCTTTCACTAAGCGTTCTACTAATTCATTCATATCAATTGTTTTAAGCAACTTTTAGAGAACTAAGTTTGCTTTTGCTAAACTTTTGTTCTGCGTAATCAAGGGTAACAATAAATTTTTGTGTGTCGGTGCCTGGAAGTTCAAACATGGCATCGGTTAAAATACTTTCACAAATACTTCTTAGTCCGCGCGCGCCAAGTTTATATTCCATGGCTTTGCCTACCATAAAATCAAGTACTTCTTCTTCGATGATTAGCTCAATACCTTCTAGTTCAAATAAACGGTGGTATTGTTTAAGTAAGGAGTTTTTAGGCTCGGTTAAAATGCTGCGTAAAATGCCAGCATCCAGTGGTTCTAGGTGTGTTACCACTGGAAGTCTTCCTAGTAATTCAGGAATAAGTCCAAAGCTTTTTAAATCTTGTGCATTGATAAATTGCAGTAAATTTTTTCTTGCATTTTCCTGCTCGTCTTTATTTACACTAAAGCCAATAGCATTGGTGTTAATACGTCTCGCAATTACTTTATCGATACCATCAAAAGCGCCACCGCAAATAAATAAAATATTTTTAGTGTCTACCTTAATCATTTTTTGTTCGGGGTGCTTGCGTCCGCCTTGTGGTGGCACCAGCGCTTCTGTGCCCTCCAACATTTTTAATAAACCTTGTTGAACCCCTTCACCACTTACATCTCGCGTAATAGAGGGGTTGTCTCCTTTGCGCGCGATTTTATCAATTTCATCAACGTATACAATACCCCTTTCGGCAGCAGCTACGTCGTAATCACAGTTTTGTAATAAACGTGTAAGCATACTCTCCACGTCTTCACCAACATAGCCTGCTTCTGTAAATACAGTAGCATCTACAATCGCAAAAGGAACATTTAGAAGTCTTGCAATGGTTTTGGCAAGTAATGTTTTACCCGTACCGGTTTCACCTACCATAATAATGTTGCTCTTTTCGATTTCAACATCATCGGCTTGCGGCTTTTGTGCCACACGCTTAAAGTGATTGTATACCGCTACCGACAAGATTTTTTTAGCATCATCTTGCCCTATGATGTATTCATCTAAAAACTTTTTTATTTCGATGGGCTTGCGCACATTGAGTTTAAAGTTTCCTTTGTCGCCCTCTTTTTTAACCGTTACTTCTTGTGCGATAATTTCTTGCGCGTGCTCTACGCAGTTTTCGCAAATATGCGATTGCTGCCCTGCAATGAGGATTTTTACCTCATCCCTACTTCTGCCACAAAAAGAACAGGTTAATTGATTTGCTTTTGCCATAAAATGGTTGCTCCTTATATCTTTTCTAGTACACTATCCACAATACCATAGGCCACGGCTTCTTTCGCATCCATCCAATAATCACGATCAAAGTCTTTCATAATTTGATCTACTGTTTTACCACAGTTATCTGCTAAAATGCGCGCGCCAATCTCTTTTGTTTTTCTAATTTGCTCTGCCTGAATTTCAATATCGGCACTGGTACCTTTCATGTAACCACCAAGGCTAGGTTGGTGAATCATCACTTCACCGTGCGGATAAATAAAACGCTTTCCTTTAGTACCAGCGCTTAATAAAATTGAACCCATACTTGCAGCAAGCCCCATACAAATGGTAGATACCGGACTTTGAATGAGTTTCATGGTATCATACATCACCATCCCACTTGTTACTACACCACCAGGGCTATTGATATAAAATTTTATTTCAGCACCTGGCTTGTCTGCGTCTAATAATAATAGTTTGTTCACCACTTCTTTTGCAGATTTATCATCTACTACTCCCCATAAATAAATGGTTCTCTTTTCAAAGAAAAGTTTTTCCATTTTTTTCATGAGCATGCCATTGTTTTCTGGCTTGTCTTCTTTTACCGATTCTTCCTCGTCTTCCATTAAGTATGGATTTACAATATATTTTAAGTCTGTCATGGCGTTTTTATTTTTTTTCTTTACGTGGGTTGGTTAATAAAACTTCATCTACCAGTCCATATTCTTTTGCATCTGCGGCTGTCATCCAAAAATCTCTATCGCTATCTTTTGCAATCGTTGCTTCGTCTTTACCGGTGTGATGCGCTGTGATAGCGTATAATTCTGATCTTAATTTTTTAATTTCGCGTGCAGTGATTTCAATATCTGTTGCTTGTCCACCAATGGCACCACTTGGTTGGTGCATCATAATACGGCTATGCTTAAGCGCAGTACGTTTTCCTTTAACACCAGCACATAATAAAATTTGTCCCATGCTTGCTGCCATGCCCGTACAAATAGTGGCAACATCTGGTCCAATAAATTGCATGGTATCATAAATGCCAAGACCGGCATATACACTTCCTCCTGGGCTATTGATATACATTTGGATATCGCGGGTACGGTCCGTGCTTTCTAAAAACAAAAGCTGCGCTGTAACAATATTTGCTACATAGTCGTTAATGCCTTCGCCTAAAAATATAATACGGTCCATCATTAAACGTGAAAACACATCCATGCTAGCCACGTTCATAGGACGCTCCTCAATAATATAAGGGGTGAGGTTGGTTACCTGGCTATAATTATGCAGCGTAGCACTGCTAATACCGCGGTGTTTTATTGCATACTGCTCAAATTCTTTTCCTAGATTCATATACTTTGATTTTCGCTTTGAAGATAAGTTATTTGCTTTTCATAAAAAAAGCCGGGTTACCCCAGCTTTTTCTTAGGATTTTATAAGATTAGTGGTGGTGATTGTGCAATTTTTTTGCAAAATCTTCGGCGCTAATGCTTTCTTCTTTGGCAGAAACCTGTGTTTCAATGATGCCAAATAATTTTTCGGTACTAATGCGGTGGTAGCTATCCTCCACAAATTTGCGGTCTTGCATCATGCGGTTTGCATAATCTTCTACCCATTGTTGGTTGTCACCCAATGCGCCAAGTTGACCGCCCATATAGCTAAACAATTGTTGCTTAGCAAAATCACGGATATCGTCCGGCATTACTTCAATTTTATTATCGGCAGCTAATTTGCTGCTTACGAGTGTCCATTTTAATTGACTTGCAAAGCTTGGGTAATCTGCCTCCGCTTCTGCTTCAGTTTTAGGTTTTTCGCCACCTGTTTGTAACCAACGCTTTAAAAAGCCTTCTGGTAATTCCATTGGAGTATGGTCTACAAAGTGGTGATAAATTTGGTCGTGAATTTGATTGCGAGATTGTGCATCATAATAAGCTTCCATTTCCTTTTTCACTTCTGCAGTAAATTCTTCTGCAGTAGCAATTGCGGAATTTGGATATACGCTTGCAAAAAACTCAGCGTTCATTTCAGCCTTTTCTACTAGACCTACTTTTGTAATTTGTAAGCTAAAATATTTATCCGCATCTGCATCTGTTAATCCTAAATCAGCTAAAATTGCTTCTTTTTCTTTCGCTTCAAACGCTTTGCCCAATTGTAATACAACGTTATCGTCGTTTTTCTTGCCTATTAACGTTTTTCTAAATGTAGGCTCAAAATATTTAACAAGTAAAGAGTTGTCTTTTGTGATACCACCTTCGATAGCAGCACCCCCTTTATCGCACTCAACAAACTTTACATTTAGTACATTGTCATCACCAGTTACATCATCAGGCTCTGTCATTTTACCGCTACGAATTTGTAAACGCTCAAGTTCGTCTTGTAACATTTGATCCGTAACATTTATTTTATAGCGTGTAACTTTTACTTTTTTCACGTCAATATCTACGGCTGGCTTTAAACCAATTTCAAAAGCAAAGGTGTAGCTCTCTGGATTGTTGATATCCATATTGCGTAACTCGCTATCAAGTGGAAGTGGCTGCGCAAAAATATCTAGTTGCTCTGCTTGTAAGTAGCTGTTTAATTCCTGCTCTACTGTTTTTAAAACTTCGTCTGTAAAAACACTTTGACCATACATTTTTTTAACCAGTCCTGCTGGCACCATTCCTTTTCTAAAACCAGGAATATTTGCTGTTTTTGCATATTTTTTGAGGCTCACTTCAAAATTGCCTAAGTAGTCTGCCTTGTCTAAGGTTACTGTTAGTTTGTCTGTAAGCTTTGCAATGTTCTCTCTCGTAACTTTTGCCATGTCTTCTTATTTATAAGGTTTTGCCTGAGGCCCAAATAGGCCAAAGGGGTTAAATGGGCTGCAAAGGTAAGAATTGTAGGCTAAAAACAGCTCTATTATTTGCCAAAAGCGGCAATATTGCTGCTAAAGATCTTTACGGCGATAGCCAATAAAATCACCCCAAAAAACTTCCGAACGGCCAATAATCCGCCTTCTCCAAGGCCTCTTTGGATCCAATTCAGTGATTTTAAGACGATAAACACGATAAGTAGGTTTACCACAATGCCCGACAAAATGTACACTTCCTCAAAATTTGCTTTCAGTGACATGATGGTGGTAAGGGTTCCGCTTCCGGCAATAATGGGGAAGGCAATAGGAACCATGGTGCTAGATTTGGCGTTTTTATCGCCTTTAAATATTTCGTGTCCAAGCACCATTTCGAGACCTAGTAAAAAGATCACCACAGATCCACCCACCGCAAAAGACCGGATATCTAGGCCTAATACTTTCAAAAAAGGCTTACCTACATATAAAAATGCAATCATGAGGGCTCCAGAAATAAGGGTAGCATTAATTGATTTAATGCCACCCATTTTTTCTTTCAAGGATATTAATAGCGGGATAGATCCCACAACATCTATAACCGCAAATAGTGTAAATGTAACAGTGATGAGTTGGTCAAATTGAAAGTTCATATTGGTAAGTATTGGTACCCTTCTTACAAAGATAACCAATTATTTTACCAAGAGAACATCGCTCCAACACTTGCATTCAGCGGCATGGTTGTAAAGCCATAGACCTCGTAATATTTGGTATTGGTAAAGTTTTGAATATCCGCGGTAAAGCGCCAATGTTTATTAAGTTGGTACCCTGCATTTGCGGCAAGTGTTGCATAAGACTTTAACAGCATATCAGGCGCCGCATACCCACCCACATCATATCTTTTGCTCGCATACCTGCCTGTTATTTCGATACGCAATTTTGCATTGACTTGCGCGCTGATACCCATATTTAATTGGTGTGCAGGCCTGCGTAATAGATAATCGTATGTGAGGGTGTCTTTGTTGGTGATTCTATTTTGTGTGGTTTCTTTTCCAGCTAAAAAAGTGTAGTTGGCAAAAGCAGAAATTTGTTGGGTGAATGATTTTCTAATTTCAAATTCCAATCCGTTTACTGCTTGTTTTACATAATTAAAATACTGGTAATTGATGTAGTTGTAATCGATACCATTGGCCGTTTGTCTGTTAAAATAAACAAGCCTGGTTTGCAGTGTTTTGTTTTGGTAGCTAAATCCTGCTTCGTAACTGGTTGCTTTTTCTGGATCGAGTTTGTCATTGATACTAATTTGATACAGCGATGGCGCTTTAAATCCAGAAGACACACTTGCAAAGAGTTTTGTGTTTGCACTTATTGCAAAAGATGGATTTAAGGTAAATGTTTGGTTACCTCCATACACCGAATGTTTGTTGGCACGACCACCTAATTCGAAGGTTAATTTTTTGTTTAGGCTTGTGTAGAGTAGTGAACCATAGAGGGCAGACTGCTCGGCATATCTAGTAGGCTCATTAAAGTTATAAGGTCCCCAACCGCTCACAGAAAGATAGTTTTGACTGTAGGAACCTTTTCTGTAATCCAGTCCCATAAGGGCTGTTAGCCTGTCTGACAATTTTACGCTGGTATATATTTCGGCGTAATCAGAAGCAGCTGCGTAATCGTTTTTTTCAAACCAATTACTTGTTTTATGCGTACTATCATTTAAAAAATGTCGGTCCAATGTGTTGTGCTGATAGGTGCCCGTAATTTGCCAATTATTTTTTTTGTACACAAAACCAGTACCTACTAGTAAGCTGCTATTTTGGATCGTAAAATCTCTATCGTCTCTAAAAACGCCCGCATCAACACCTGCTTTGTATTTATTGTACATGCTAAATGCTTTAACCGAAAAATGTTCGGTAGCTGCGTAGTTGATTTGACCATGAACTGCGAGACCTTTGTATAAATCGGCGTCAAAATTATTTTTTCCAGTAGTGTCTACAACCGCAGAAAATCCATTAGAATTGGTATGCGCAAGACGCCCGGAATAGGTCCATTTATTTTTTTTGCCAGCTACTTGTACATTATTTTTTTGCGTACCAAAACTGCCCAAAATACTACTGGCATTGATTTGTAAAGGTCTAGAAATATCTTTGCTAGTCGTAATGATATTGATAACACCTGCAATAGCGTCGCTACCATACAGGGTTGATTGCGCACCTCTGCAAATTTCTATGCGCTCAATACTATTTGTAGCAAAAAGGTTTAAGTCTAAATCGTTGTTGATAAAGGAAGGATCGTTTACCGGAATGCCGTCGAGTAATACCAGTGTTCTACCGCCAGAAGCGCCACGTGTAAAAATCGTTTGCACACTACCTGCATTGTTACTACTTCCATTAACGGTTACCCCCACTTGTTCTTGAAGTAAGGTGGCTAAATTTTTGTTACCCATTTTTTCCAAATCAGATTTGGTGATAACGGTAACAACCTTGCCGGTGGTAGATTGTTTTTGTGCCATTTTATTGGCCGTCACCACAACTTCATCGAGTGTGGTGGTGTCTTGTTGTGCGCTTACCATTTTCGCTGAAAATAGCAAGGTGAGGAGCATTAATTTTTTGCCCATTGTTTGTTTTTTTAATTTGAACAATGAGCTTTCAAGTGTTAAAACGGTAGAAACATAAATAGCCGCTGATACAGCATTTACATTCCATGCTTTTCGCCCGAAAGCCGTGAATGATGGTTTGTGACTGGCAGGTCTTCTGGCTCACGCGCTTCCAACGGGCCTTCCCATTCTATATTAGAACAGTGGCTGAGGTGTTGGTTGCCTATTTGCGTTTACAGCTACGGGGATAGCGCAAGACTTACACTTGCTTCCCTTTTAATTCCGAAAAATTCGAAAACCAATTACAAAGCGAATGTAGGTATTCTGAATACATTTCGCTACCTAAGGTCCTTTTTAGTTTTGCACCATGCGTTGAAAACTTCCGCGAAGTTTACTACATTTAAGCCCACACATTATTATATGCAATCGAAACAAAAATTGAATTTATTTAGCTTCACCATGATTGTGGTTGGGCTTGTAATTGGGATGGGAATATTTAGAACCGCCGCTACCAGTGCAAAAGATGCTATTGAACCCTCTGTTTATTTTAGTGCTTGGATTGTAGGTGGCTTGGTGGCCATGTGTGGTGCATTAACCTATGCAGAAATTGGAAGCAGGTATCCGGTTACGGGTGGCTATTATAAAGTGTTTTCTTATGCCTATCATCCAAGTATTGCTTTTGCGATTAACTGTATTATTTTAATTAGTAACGCAGCTAGTTTAAGTGGCGTTGCCCTTATTGGTAGTGGTTATATCGCTAAATTGTTTCCGGGGCATAGTTGGTCTGATATTGATAAAGCGCTTTTAAGTGTAGCGGCTATTTTAGTTTTTTATTTTATCAATTTGCGTGGATTAAAAATGAGTGCGCGCGCGCAAAACGTACTCATGCTTATAAAAATTACCATGATACTCGTTATCATTGCAGCTTTGTTTTTTCCGCATGAAACCCTTTTGCACGCTGCGTCTGCGCCGGTTACGGCTGCAACAAATATGAGTTGGATTCAAAGCTTTGGCATTAGTTTAATTGCAGTTTCGTTTACCTATGGGGGCTATCAACAAACCATCAATTTTGGCAATGAAGTTGATAAGCCATCGCAAACCATACCCAAAGGAATTTTTATTGGAATTGCCATTATAATCGTACTTTATTTACTAGCCAATTTTAGTTACTACATGATCATTGGTTTTGACAATATGAAAGGCGAAAGGGAAATTGCATATGCGCTTATTCAACAAACTTTTGGTAATCAGGCTGCTAATATTTTTTCGTTCTTTTTATTTTTTGGCGTACTCGCTTATGTGAATGCACTTCTTATGAGTAACCCAAGGGTGATGTATGCCATGAGTGCCGAAGGAACACTCCCCGCCGTTTTTTCTAAACAAGATAAAAAAACCGACGTGCTCGTTTTTTCCCTAACCATTTTTGCGGCGGTATGTATTGTGATTTTGTTTTTTGCACAAACTTTTGAGAAGATTTTGAACTTCACCATCTTTTTAGATTGCTTTGGGATGGTGGCGTCTAGTGCAGCGATTTTTAAGCTCCGAAGTAAAACCAAGCACCTCGATGGCACGGGCATCTTTAAAATGAAATTATTCCCACTCATACCCCTGTTTTTTATAGCCAATTACCTCTTTGTGGGGGTAAGTATCGCCATTCAAACACCTGAAACCGCAGGTGTTGGTGTAGCGGTTTTAGCAGCCTTTATGCTGCTCTATTATATGACTGCTAGGTACCGTAAATCCGGTCCTGAGGCCAGTTAATCGTTAAAACCCGCCCTTCATAACCCATAAATAGCCAAAATACCGGCTTTCTTTCCGTCTGTCTAAATTTTAAGGCAAAGGGCATGGAATGCACTATTTTTGCTCTTCTATGAAATCATTATTTACCCTCCTTGCTGCCTTTGTTGTATTACAGGCTCAGTCCCAAACCGAAAAGTGGGACCTCAAACGTTGTGTAGAATATGCGACCAGTCATAACATATCTGTTAAACAAGCCGATATTCAGGCGCGTATTGCAGCGGTGCAAACCAAGCTGTCTAAATTAGCATTGTATCCTTCTGTTTCGGGTAACTCTGGCATGGGAGTTCGTTTTGGTAGATCTATTGACCCTACCACCAACGCCTTCGCTACTACACAGTTTTTATTCCAAAACGTAGGATTATCGGGAGGTATGCAATTGTATAATTATGGCAGTCTTAAAAACAATGTTGCCGTTGCCGATCTAAACGCCAAAGCAGCACTTGCCGATGTGGATAGAATCGCTAATGACATCTCTTTAAATGTGGCTAATTTTTATTTAAATGTATTGGCAGCAGCCGAGCAAGTAAAAATCACACAAGTACAAATTGCGCAAACATTAACGCAATTAGAAATCACCAAAAAAAGAGTAGATGCGGGCGCATTACCAGAATTAAATTTGGCTGAAATACAGGTGCAGCTTGCCTCTGACAGTAGTAATTATATTGCTGCGTATACTGGCTATGAGCAAAATATTTTAAATTTGCAAGGGTTATTAAACCTAGATCCTGCCGTATCATTTGAAGTGGCGACTCCCAATATCAGTAACATTCCTATTCCAAGTTTTGCAGAATTGCAACCCGCTATGGTGTATGAAATGGCGCTTGGTACACAACCTTTACAAAAAGCAAATGCCATTCGTTTAGAAGCCGCAAAAAAATCGGTGTTGGTGGCAAAAGCGCAACAATATCCAACCTTAACGGTGGGTGGTAATTTGGCATCCAATTTTTCAAATTCATTTAGAAGAACAACGGGTGCTAGTTTTTTAGGATACGGAACCCCGGTTCCTGGCTTTGATCCCAAAGTATCTATTGGAGGCCAAGATTATTTTGTACAAAGTCCTATGTATAAACTCAATCAAACCAGTCGAAATATCAGTGAAATATGGGATGGTTGGGCGAAGCAGCTAAGCAACAACTTTGGTCAGAATATTGGACTTAACTTATCTGTTCCCATTTTTAATGGAGGCCAGGCAAAAGGCGCCTATGACCGTGCCAATCTCAATGTAAAATCTGCGGAGTTACAAAAAGAACAGGCGGATATTACTTTAAAGCAAAATATTTATACGGCTTACAACAATGCCACCGCTGCGCTGCAAAGATTAAACGCTAGCACCAAAGCGGTTGAAACTTCTCAAAAAGCCTATGATTTTGCTTTCAAAAGATATGAAGTGGGGCTTTTAAGTTCACTCGATTTAATTACCAATCAAAACAATTTATTGCGTGCGAGAGTTCAACAACTAAGCAACCAATACGATTATATATTTAAGATGAAAGTGCTTGAGTTCTATAAAGGACAGGGTATCGCACTTTAATATAACATCATTACATTTTTAAAAAGTTTGAAATAAAAAATCATGAATAAAAAATTACTTTGGACGATCGTTTCACTTGCCCTTTTAATTGTTGTTTTTGTAGTGCTTAAAAAAACGGGTGTTATTGGAAAAGAAGATGGACTAACTGTTTCGGCAGAAAAAGCAGCGATGCGCACCATCATTGAAACCGTTAATGCGAGCGGTAAAGTATATCCAGAAATTGAAGTAAAAGTAAGTCCGGATATCAGTGGAGAAATAGTTGAGTTAAATGTAAACGAAGGCGATAGTGTTACAAAAGGCCAAGTGCTTGCAAGAATTTATGCAGACATTTATTCTACGCAGCGTGATCAAGTAGCTGCCGGTGTAAACCAAGCCAAAGCGCAGCTTGCCAATTCTTCTGCAAGTATAGGTGGACTTAAAGCAACGCTTGATAATGCTAAGCAGGTTTATGATCGTCAACTTAAATTATACAATGACAAAGTAACTTCTCGTCAAGAATTTGAACAAGCACAACAAGCTTTAAGGAATGCTGAAGCAAATTACAATGGTGCCAAAGAAGGACTTAAAGGAACGCAAGCCGCAATCAGCGGGGCAGAGGCACAATTAGCGCGTGCCAATAAAGATTTATCTAGAACAACCCTAGTGGCACCAATGAATGGTATCATTAGTTTACTTGCCGTTAAGAAAGGTGAACGCGTTGTGGGTACGGCGCAAATGGCAGGTACCGAAATGATGCGTGTAGCCGATATGCGCAGTATTGAAATTAGAGTAGATGTGGGTGAAAATGATATTCCGAAAGTAAAAATTGGTGACACAGCAGTTGTAGAAGTTGATGCTTATACGAATAGAAAGTTTAAAGGACTGGTGTATAAAATTGCAAATCCTATCACTTCGGCAGCAGGGGCAGCAGGTAGTAGTTCAGAAGTGACCAACTACAAAGTGCATATTCGATTATTACAAAGTAGTTATCAAGATTTACTTGTGGCTGGAAATAGTTTTCCATTTAGACCCGGTATGAGTGCAAGTGCCGATATTCAAACTAAAACCAAAGTAAACATTTTGTCGATTCCTTTAAATGCTGTGACTACACGAGATAAATCAGAAGCAAAGGCAGGTGCCAATAATGATAATGAAGAGAAAAAAGTTGAAGCAGCTCCCGCAACAGATAAAAAATCATTAGAAGCAGATGATACCGAAGAAGTTGTATTTGTACTACAAAAAGACAACCGCGTTAAAAAAGTAAAAGTAAAAACAGATATTCAAGATCTTAATTACATTGAAATTATAGATGGTATTAAGGCCGGGGATCAGGTAATTACTGGCCCATATAATACCGTTAGCAAGCTTATTAAAGATAGTAGCCTTGTAAAAGTTGTTAGTAAGGATAAACTCTTTGAAGACAAGAAAAAAGACTAAGATTATCCATAAAAAATCCTTTTCGTATGTTTGTGGTTGATTAACAACCAAATTAGATATGCGTTTTGGAATTATCGGAAGCGGAAGTTGGGCAACAGCACTTGCTAAAATCTTAACGGATAATGGAAATGCTATTCATTGGTGGGTAAGAAATGCTGATACCATCCAGTATATTCAAAAACGCAAACACAATCCACACTATTTAAGCGCTGCTTATTTTAATCAGGCACAACTTCATTTAACGGACAACGTGCAGGAGCTTGTGGCCGCTGTGGATGTAATAGTAGTGGCTGTTCCTTCGGCATATGTAGGTTCTATTTTTGAAGGCATTGATCCTAGTTTATTGCAGGGCAAAAAAATTGTATCAGCTGTAAAAGGTATTTTGCCGGATCATAATGTACTGCTCAATCAGTATTTGCATACTTCATTTGGTTTTCCACTCGATCATTATTTTACACTACTGGGTCCTTGTCATGCAGAGGAAGTAGCCGCCGAAAAACTTTCTTATTTAACTTTTTCTGGAACTACCCATGAAGCAGCGCAGGAGATTGCAGCGCATTTTAATTGTGATTACATCAATACGGTTGTCAATACTGATATTTATGGTTCACAATTTGCTTCTGTATTAAAAAATATATACGCATTAGGCGCCGGTATTGCACATGGACTTGATTACGGCGACAACTTCTTAAGCGTTTATATTGCTAATTGCGCTAATGAAATGGCCAATTTTCTACAAAAATGTGATCACACCGAGCCTGCTAATAAAGTTGCTACTCCGCCAAATTACAACGCTTCTGTATATCTAGGTGACCTACTAGTTACTTGTTATTCATTGTACAGTAGGAACCGTACGTTTGGAAATATGATTGGTAAAGGATACTCTGTTAAAGCCGCTCAACTCGAATTAAATATGGTAGCAGAAGGCTACAACGCCAGTAAATGTATTTTTGAAATCAATCAGGCGTATGGCGCTGAAATGCCTATTGCAACAGCCATCTATCAAATTTTGTGGAAGCATGTGCACGCGGCAAACGGCTTTGCAGAGGTTGAAAAAATTTTATTTTAAGGGATACTTTTTACACTTCAAAAAAATCGGCGGCAATCCCGTCTAAAAAAAACTTTCCTTCTTCGGTTGCGCGTAAATAAAGGCCCTGCTCTATTAATTGACCCTTACGTATATATTGTTCCGCTATTTTTTTTGTTCTATCAATAATGGTTGCTCCAAATTTTTCTTGTAAATAATCATACGAACAACCTTCAATGGTTCTAAGCGAAGTCATGATATATTCATTGTACTGCGTTGCTTCTGATAATGTTTCTGACTCAAAGGGTACTATTCCTTTTTCTATGCTATTTATGTAAAGTGCATTATTAGCAATATTCCACTGACGCGTATTGCCAGTAAATGAATGTGCGGAAGGCCCTATCCCTACATATTTTTTTTGTTGCCAATAACTGGTATTATGTTTACTTCGGTAGCCTGGCAGCGCAAAATTTGAAAACTCATATTGTTCATATCCAGCCTGCTTTGTATGCGATGTTAGTATATTAAAATGCGCGGCTTGTTTAGCGGTATCTATATCTTCTTTTTCACCTTTTATGATGAGGGCACTGAGTGGTGTTTTGGGTTCCACGGTTAATGCATAACAAGATAAATGCTGCACTCCTAATGCAATGGCTGTATTTATATTTTGTATCCAATGTTCATCCGAAAGTGTTGGTATACCATAAATAAGGTCTATCGAAATATTACAAATGCCAATTTCTTTGGCAAGTTCAATGGCCTGAATAGCAGCATCGGATCGGTGCGCGCGGTTCATCCAAATGAGGTCTTCGTCCACAAACGATTGAACACCCATGCTAAGTCTATTGATACCCATGGATTTTAGTGATATCAATCTTTCTCTTGTAATATCATCGGGGTTTGCTTCAAGTGTAATTTCAATTTTTGGAGAGAGTGCAAAGTGCTTCTTAATGGTATCGAGTATGAAGGCCGTGTTTTGCGTGGGCAGTAGAGAAGGGGTACCGCCTCCAAAATAAATGGTGTCAATAACAAGGGTTGGGTCTTCAAAAAAATCCTTTTGTAATTCAATTTCTTTGCAGATTGCCTTTACCATGGGTTCTAATAATTTGGTAGAGGCGCTGAAATGAAAATTGCAATAGTGGCAGGCCTGTTTGCAGAAAGGAATATGAATGTAAATGCCTGCCATGTAAATGTTTATGTTGCAAATCTACCAAATAGTTGCTACTATGCCGTTGATGTTAGACGAAGCTCCTTATTTTTGCATCCATGCAAGTTCGAAATTTGTTATTCATAGGCGCTTTTTTGACAGCTTTCCTTTTATTAGGGTCTGGCTTAATGGCGAGGCAAAAACCGGACACCACCTCAATTATTGATACTACATCCATCCTTTCTACCGCAGATTCGGCATATACAGATAGTGTCAAAAGGGTAGCTGATTCACTATTGATCCTTGCCCCAAAAAAGTCTCTTAGGGATACGACGTCATTTAAAAAACTAATGACGCATCCATACTTACCCATGCAAACAAAGCCTTCTTTTCGAATCAATGAACTGCATATAGCTCCTAATTTTGATGGTCGCTTTTATTTAATTATTGGCATGCTTTTTTATTTGGCTTTTATTAAAGTCACTTTTCCAAAATATTTTTTCAATCTGTTTCAGCTTATTTTCCAAAGTCCAGTAAGGCAAAAACAAACAAGGGAACAGTTACAGCAAAATAATTTAGCCGCACTGTTTAGTAATATTTTATTTATTCTCAACGCATCTATTTTTGTATCACTAATAGCGGTAAAAAATGCGTGGGTAGATTTGTCACTATACAATTGCATGGCATATTGTGCTATTGCTTTTAGCGGCCTTTATTTATTCAAATTTTTATTTTTATGGTTCTCCGGTTGGCTTTTTTCACAAAGAGAAGCCATTGGCAATTATAGTTTTATTGTTTTTTTGACCAATAAGGTAATGGGTGTATTTTTAATACCCGCCATTTTATTACTAGCATTTTCGCCGGTATCTGTTCAAGATTTTGCCTATAATACTGCCATAATCATCATCAGTATCCTTTTTGTGTATAGGTACCTAATATCCTTCTCCATTGTTAGGGCTTCTTTGAAGGTGAGTGCCTTCCATTTTTTCTTGTACCTTTGCACCTGCGAAGTACTTCCTATGTTCGTTTTATACAAACTGATCACGGATTTTATTAGCGGAACTTTTTAACTTTGCACAACCTTAGATAAGCAGTATGGCAAAAATCGGATCAAAAACTGGTACAGCTGTTAAAGCGGTCGCTCCAAAGCGAATTTTAATTTCTCAGCCAAAACCGGAAAGTGATAAATCTCCGTATTACGATTTAGAGCGCAAGTACCAGGTAGAGCTGGTGTTCCATCCCTTTATTAAACTAGATGGCATTCCTGCAAAAGAATTTAGAAAACAAAAAATCGATATCGCTGCTTATACAGGCGTCATTTTTACCAGCAGAAACGCCATTGATCATTTCTTTCGCACCGCAGAGGAAATGAAAGCGACTATCAGTCAAGACACAAAATATTTTTGTATTACAGAAGCTGTTGCACTGTACTTACAAAAATTTATTCTATACAGAAAGCGCAAGGTATTTTATGGTGCCGACGGATCTAGCAAAAGCATGCTTGACGTTATCAATAAACATAAAGAGAACGAAAAATTCCTTTATGTATGTAGCGAAAATCAGCAAGACAATGATATTTGCGGCTGGCTTAAATTACATAAGTGTAGTTTTGATTTAGCATTCATGTACCGTAGTATCAGTAATGATATTACACCCTTATTTGCAAAAAAAGGATTCGAAATCATTTGCTTTTTCACCCCTAGCGGCGTGAAAAGTTTATTTGATAATTTTCCAGATTTTAAGCAAAACAAAGTTGTCATTGGTGCATTTGGAAGCAATACTTCCAAAGCAGTGGAAGACGCCAAACTTCGCTTAGACATTAAAGCACCAGCTCCTCAAAGACCAAGTTTGGTGGCTGCGCTCGACCACTATTTACAATCCCTTGTCGCAAAAAAATAATCTTTTTGCAAACGAATCCATCAACGCCCAATTTATTAATTGAGGAAAGCAGTCCTTACCTGCTTCAACATGCCTACAATCCAGTGGAGTGGCATCCTTGGGGCGAAGCTGCTTTGCAACTTGCCAAAGATTTAGACAAACCCATTTTAGTGAGTATTGGATATGCGGCCTGTCATTGGTGCCATGTAATGGAGCGTGAAAGTTTTGAAGATTTGGCCACAGCCAAAATCATGAATAATCACTTTGTTAATATTAAAATTGATAGAGAAGAGCGTCCCGATTTAGATCATATTTATATGGACGCTGTGCAAGCGATGACGGGTAGTGGAGGATGGCCACTCAATGTTTTTTTGACACCGGATAAAAAACCTTTTTACGGCGGCACTTATTTTCCACCTGAGCCCATGCATAATAGAGCGAGTTGGAAAGATGTTTTACTAGGGGTATCAAAAGGTTTTAAAGAAAATAGAGATCAGATAGATGCGCAGGCAGATAAATTAACCCAGCACTTATTAAGTGCTAACGGATTTGGATTTCAACATAAAAATACGGAGGCAGGTCCTGCATTTAGTGATATGGATGCTGCGGTATCGGCGCTGCTAACACAGGCTGATACTGTTTGGGGTGGCTTTGGCGGTGCCCCTAAGTTTCCGCAAACGGCATCGATTCGATTTTTATTGAAATATCATTATTTTAACCCCACGCATAAAAATTCATTAGCACACGCGGTGCTGTGTTTGGATAAAATGATTGAAGGCGGCATTTATGATCAATTGGGTGGTGGATTTTCTAGGTATAGTACCGATGTGCAGTGGCTCGCACCTCACTTCGAAAAAATGTTATATGATAATGCACTTTTGGTAACCACATTAGCAGAAGCCTATCAATTAACTAAAAAAGAATCTTACCATAAAGCTATTAGGGAAACACTTCAATTTGTTGAAAGAGAGTTGATGGATACGGATGGTGGTTTTTTAAGTGCACTTGACGCAGATAGTGAAGGCGTGGAAGGGAAATTTTATACCTGGTCCGCGCAAGAAATCACTCAGTTACTAAAAAATGATGCGTCTATTTTTATGGCATATTACGGTGTAACAGAAACTGGAAATTGGGAGCACACCAATATCTTGCATACACCACAACTGCCTGCTATTGTAGCGCAAAGCTTTGGTATCAGTGAGTCTGAACTACTTCTCACCATTCAAAATTGCAATGAAGTTTTGATGATTAAACGAAACAAAAGAGTTCGACCTCAAACAGATGACAAACAATTACTAGGTTGGAATGCGCTCATGAATACTGCATTTAGTAAAGCGTATGCAGCAACTGGAAATAAAAATTATTTAATACGTGCACAGCAAAACATGTTGCACATGTTTGAATGTTTCAAAAATTCAAATGATGAGGGTTGGTTGCACACCTATAAAAATGGCCATGCAAAAACACCTGCTTTTTTAGATGACTATGCATATTTAATTGAAGCGCTTATTCAACTACAAATGGTATCTGGTGATTTTCAGTGGCTCGAAAAAGCGGGTGAGATCACCGATTATGTGAATGATCATTTCATGGAATCTGATACTGGATTTTATTTTTATACCCATGATGCACAAACAGATGTAATTCTAAGAAAAAAAGAAGTGTACGATGGCGCCACCCCAAGTGGCAATGCTGTAATGGCAAGTAACCTATTTCATTTGGGTGTCGTATACGGTAGCGACAAGTATTTGTCTTTAAGTAAGCAAACCTGTTCATCGCTTTTACCTGCCATTACCAAACATCCGGGTTCATTTGGGGTTTGGGCGAGCGTTTTGCTGCTCCAGCTTGTGGGATTGAGAGAGATAACGCTCATTGGATCTGGTGTTTTAGGGTATTTGGAAGCAGTACTTCCTCTGTATAGGCCTAATAATATCTTAAATATTTCAGAAAATCGGTTAACAAGCATTTCTGCAATTTCACAAAAAATAATTGATAATCAACAAGTTACATTTCAAATCTGTGAAAATAATACCTGCCAATTGCACCAGCTCACTGATTTTGACAGTTTTTTAGCAATTGCATAATTAGGAATCAACTATTTTGCATCTCGGTTTTAGCCTAATCCTATGGCGAAGCAGTGAAACACAAAACAAATAACTACTGAATAGATTTTTACCCTGGATCATTATTTTATTGGTTTTTAAGCGCTAAAACTCAGGTTTCTGACGTTTCAAAACTTATATTTGTCACTGTTATAAATCACACAGATCAGATGAAAGGATATTTAACTACAATTACCTTGGCGTTTTTCACGTTGAGTTTAACTTCTTGCTTCTTTGGAAAAAACAAAGGTAAGGGGCTCCCTGATGATGGGCAGTTGCATGGCGTTGCTCCTGCTGCCAAGCAAAGCATGTTAACACCTAGGACCATGGTGTACGTTCCGCCTGGAACATTTCACATGGGCCCAAGCGATGAAGACGTTAGTTTTAATTACAGCAATCGTAATAGATTGGTCTCTATTCCTGGATTTTGGATGGATGCTACCGAAATTACCAATAACCACTATCGTCAGTTCGTAAACTGGGTGCGAGATTCACTCGCATACAAAATTACGTCTGGTGTAGGGTTAAATAATCCTTCAGACACGACAGCTGTAAATTGGAAAAAAACTGCTCTGTACAAGTATGATAACAAGCAATTAGGCACATTAAACGGACTTACCTACGAAAATGCCCTAACGCGAAAACTAGCGATTGATCCAGACAGTTTAATTTACAGGGTTCGTTATTTTGATTTACCAGCAGCAGCAAAAGTGAATAAAAACGATCCAACACAAAAAGGGCGCGATCAAATTGTGAATTACGCAGTTCCTGTATATCCTGATACCTTAGTTTGGATCAGAGACTTCTCTTATTCTTACAACGAACCTTTAGCAAAAAGATATTATTCGCACCCAGCCTACGGCAACTATCCTGTTGTTGGGGTAACCTGGAAACAATCCGTTGCTTTTTGTCATTGGAGAACGCATATTCAAAATGCAGATTTTGAAAAAAAGAAAATTGCAGTTGATGGCGATTACAGATTACCAAACGAAGCAGAGTGGGAATACGCAGCAAGAGGTGGTAGAACAAGTACTATGTTTCCTTGGGGCTCTCCTTATTTAAGAAATAAAAAAGGTTGTTTGCTTGCAAACTTTAAACCAGGTAGAGGTAACTATCCAGAAGATGGTGGTTTTTACACGGTTAAAGCAAATGCATACTGGCCTAATGATTTTGGTTTATACAATATGTCAGGAAACGTTGCAGAATGGACGGCGTCTTATTTCTACGAAGGCTCTTACAATTTTATGTCTGACCTAAGTCCGGATGTTAGAATTGAAGCCGATGAAAACGATCCTCCACGTATGAAACGTAAAGTAGTAAGAGGCGGAAGCTGGAAAGACGTTGGTAACGCTTTACAAGTGAGTGCGCGTGCTTACGAATACCAAGACACTGCAAAATCATATATCGGATTTAGAACCGTTATTGATTTAGCGCCAAGATCAAAAAGATAATTCCATTACCCCCATTTCATCTCAACTTTTTAATTCATAAAAATTTAACCCATGTCAGCTCAACAAGAAAAAATATTTGGCTTACCAGCTCAAACAACGATGAGACTTGTAAACGTTTTTGTATGTACCGGTGCATCTGTCGTAATTTTTGGTGCAATGGCAAAAATTCTTCACTTGTCATGGGCAGATTGGGCGCTTAAAATTGGTTTGACAACAGAAGCGATTATCTTTTTGATCTATGCAATTTTACCTCCAGAAGGACATGCACCTGCTGCTGGTGGTGCTGGCGCTGATCTTCCATCTACGGTGGTTGCTGATGTTACAAAAAGATTTGATGAATTATTTGCAAACGCAGGTTTGACTCAAGAAAACTTATCGAAGCTTAGCACTAGCTTTCAAAAACTAGGTACTACTGTTGATCAAATTGGTCAAATTGGTGATGTGGTAAAATCCACTTCAGATTTTTCTGCTAAAACAAATGAAGCAGCTATTGCGCTTGGTTCTATTAAAGATGCTGCTACAAAAGCAACAGATTCTCTAGGAAGTATTTCTCTGGCTTCTGATAGTACCAACGAATACCACAAACAAGTACAAGGCTTGGCTAAAAACTTAGGTTCATTGAATACCATTTATGAACTTGAATTACAAGAAAGTAACAACCATCTTAAAGCACTTAACGAGTTCTATGGCAAATTAGCGCAAGCTTCAGAAGCGATGAACGGAACTGCAGAAGATGCATTAAAAGCAAAAGAACAAATTGGTGCCCTTGCTAATAATTTGGGTAAATTAAATCAAGTTTACGGTAACATGTTAACTGCGATGCAGGGTAGATAGTAACCAACCAAGATTTAAAACTCATTATTAATAAGACTACCTAAATAGTACAATATGTCACTACCTAAGGAACCGCGGCAGAAAATGATTAACATGATGTACCTGGTGCTTACCGCACTATTGGCACTGAATGTTTCTGCCGAAATTTTAAATGCATTTAAAACCGTAGATCGCAGTTTAATGATTGCGAGTGGGGTTGCTGAGCAAAAAAATGAAGAGATTTTTAAGTCTTTCAAAGCAAAGCTTGAAGATCCTACATCAAGAGAAAAAGCGATGATTTGGGAACCCAAAGCGCAGCAAGTAAGAAAAATTTCTGACGAATTATACAATTACATTGAAGGACTTAAGCTTGAACTTAAAAAAGAGTCTGATCTTAAAACTGTTGATGGTAAAGAAGAGTTCAAGGAAGATGATTTAGATGCTGCTACCCGTTTGTTGGTTCAACAAGCACCAGACGGAAAAGGAAAGGGCAAAGAACTTTTTGAAAAATTAAAGACGTATAAAGAGCAGTTATTGGCTATTGACGCTGATATGAAAAAAGAAATTGAAGTTGGATTGCCACTCGATTTAACCATTCCTCCTACGTCTAGTGAAGCAGGTAAAAACGATTGGGCTTACGCTTATTTTCATATGACGCCTACCATTGCTGCTATTACCATCATGAGTAAGTTTCAAAATGATGTAAGAAATTCAGAATCAAAAGCTATTGAGTTTTGTCATAAGCAAATTGGTCAGGTAGAAATTATTTACGATCAGTTCCAAGCTTTTGCTGGAACCAACACACAATATTTAATGCCAGGGGAAGAGCTTGTTATCACTGCTGGTATTGGGGCGTTTAGTAAAGCAGCTCAACCTTCTATTTCTATTGATGGCGCTAATGTGCCGCTCAACGCCGAAGGTACAGCCGAATATAAAACGCGTGTTGGTGGTTCAGGTGCTGGCATTAAGCGCGTAAGAATCTCTTATGCTAAACCTGATGGAACAACAGCAGTGGTAGAAAAAGAAATCAAGTACACCGTTGGTGTGCCAGCAGGCTTAACGGTATCTACCGATAAAACCCGTGTGTTTTATAAAGGATTAGAAAATCCTTTGAGTGTTACTGGTGGTGGTGGCGATGAGAAAGTAAACGTATCTATCGAAGGAACGGGTGCTGCATTGAAAAAAGTAGGTCCAGGTCAATACCTGGTTACCTGTACACAGTTAGGTACTGTTACTGTGGTGGCTAATGATGGAAAAAATATACAACGTATAGCGATTCCTGTTAAACGTGTTCCAGATCCAATTGTAATTGTTGGAGGAAGTGCAGGTGGAGCCATGCCGGCAAATGTGTTCCGTGTACAAAGTGGTGCCATTGCTGAACTCAGAGATTTCGTATTTGAAGGGGTGGCTTATAAAGTAATGTCATTCATGCTCATTTGTACAGGTAAAGGTTTTGATGAGCCTGAATTTGCAGAAGTAAACAGCGCCTCATTTAAAGATGCTGCTGCGCAAGCACTCATTAAAAGATGTCAAGCGGGAACGACTGTTACCATTGGCGAAATTAAAGTGTTGGAGCCAGGAGGCGGTAGTAGAAAATTAGATCAAAACATAACGTTCATATTGCAATAAAGCGGGTTACTATGAAAAATATATTATTAATTGGTGTTGCTATTTGTTCCTTTGGTCTGAGTGCCACTGCACAAGGCTTTGGTAATTTAAAAGGTAAAAAAACAGCTACAGCTGTTGATACAACCAAGAAACCGAATAGCCCGGCGGTAACACCATCAGCAGGTGCGCCAGCAGTAAATCCTAGTAACAACAGTAATGTTGTGGCACCAAAGCCTACCAAAACTATTGACACAACTATTGTGGGTGGCTTTGGGGAAGTGGTTCCAAAAAGTTTACGCAATGAAACAGTTACTGACCGTAAAACAAACCGTTCAAAAAATCCATTGGAATACGAATATTTGAGAGAAGATGATTTTTTGTATTCAGAGTTTATCTGGCGTGAAATTGATGCAAGAGAAAAAATGAACCAATCATTTATTTATCCTGGTAAAGACAATACTGGTGATCAACGCTTTTTTTCTATTTTATTGAGTGCTATCCAAAATGATAGTGTTGCAGCATTTTCGGCTGAGGGCGGAGATGATCGTTTCACCAAGCAGTTGGCTTACGATGACATTACTAAAATGATGAAAGGAAAGCTGGATACCATTTTGGTTCAAAATGCTAATTTTCCAAACGTATATGACACCACTGTTATTTTTGATACCAAGTTTGCCCCTAACCCAGATTCTATTTATACATTTCGTTTAAAAGAACAATGGATAGTAGACAAAGAAGCGAGCAGACTGTTTTGCAGAATTATTGGTATTGCACCTGTTGCAAAAATCATGGTTAATAACAAACCTACTACTAAAACATTGTTTTGGATTTACTACCCTGATTTACGCAAGACCCTTAATAAATTTATGGTGTACAACCCTAAAAACTATGCGGGCCGTATGACATGGGAAGAGCTTTTTGAAAGTCGCTTCTTCTCTAGCTACATCGTAAAATCTAGCAATAACAATCCAAACGATAAGTTCATCAGTCAAATGATTAAGAATCCACTCTTTCGACTACTCGAAGGTGAAAATATTAAAGAACGAATTTTCAATTATGAACAAGACTTATGGTCTTACTAATTGCAAAATCGTTTGTAAAAAAAGGGACTTTATGAGTCCCTTTTTTTATGCAGTTGCGGTAAAATACTTTTGAATGGCAGCTGCTTTTTTCGCGCCAATTAAATCGGCTAATTCTTGTGTGTTGGCTTTTTTAATATTTGTAACCGATGTAAAGTGATTTAGGAGTAATTCTATGGTAGCTGGACCAATCCCTTCAATATTTTCAAGCGCTGTTGTAAAAGTGCCTTTGGACCTTTTGTTTCTATGAAACGTTATGCCAAAACGGTGCACTTCATCACGAATATGTTTTAAAAGCTTTAAACTATCGCTATCCCAAGGTAATTGTAAGGACTGGCTATCACCTGCAAAAAAGAGCTCTTCCTCATTTTTGGCGAGACCTACAAGTGTTGTGCTGCCTGTGAGTTCTAATGCATCAATGCTTTCTAATGCTGCGCTTAACTGTCCCTTGCCGCCATCAATTACAATCAGCTGTGGCATGGGGTCACCTGCTTCTTTCACCCGCTTATATCTCCGGTATACCACTTCTTTCATGGTAGCAAAATCATTGATACCCTCTACCGTTTTTACATTAAAATGACGGTAATCTTTTTTGCTTGGAACTCCATCTTTAAAACACACCATCGCAGAAACTGGAAAACTTCCTTGAAAATTGGAGTTGTCAAAACATTCGATATGTGTAGGGACTTCTTGTAAGTGTAAATAAGATTGTAGTTCGGTAAGCACTAATTTCTTTTCCGATAGGGATTTACCTTCAAGTTGTAATATTTTTTTGAGTTGTAGTTCTCTAGTAAAATAGGTGACGTTTTTAATAGAGAGGTCTAGTAACTTTTTTTTGTCACCTAGTTTTGGAACGGTGATGGTAATATTTTTATCAAAATAGTCAACCGGGTAGGGAACAATAATTTCGGTGCTAAGGCTATTAAAGTCAGCTCTAATTCTTCCGATGGCAAAACAAAGTAGTTCATCTTCCGGCTCATCTAATTTACCTTCTAATGGAACCGTATGGGTTTGTATGATACTTCCGTTTTGAACCATTAGGTAGTTGACATACGCTAGTTTGCCGTCTTTAATAATCGAAAACACGTCTAGATTAGAAAAGTGTCTGCCTACTACTACTGATTTTTCTTGGTAGGTAAGTAAGAGGTCCATTTTATATTTTAGCTGGGCAGCTTTTTCAAAATCGAGCGACTCTACGTGCGCTTGCATTTCTTTTTTTAGGTGATTCATGAGTTGACTCATGTTTCCCTTTAGTAAATGTTTTAATTGCTCTAAACTGTCAAGGTAATCTGCTTCGGTTTGTAAAGCTGCACAAGGCGCCAAACAATTACCTAGATGGTATTCTAGGCATGGCTTAAATTTTTGCTTATCGATATTTTCTTGACTTAAATTGAGCTTACAGGTGCGCAGCGGAATAAACTGCTTTATAAAACTTAAGACTTCTCTAATGGTTCCTTTGGAGGTAAAGGGTCCGAGGTAAATAGATCCATCATTGTATTTTTTCCAGGTCGAAAAAACACGGGGGAACCTTTCTTTTTTAATAACTAAGTAGGGGTACCCTTTATCGTCTTTTAATAAAATATTGTAGCGTGGCTTGTATTGCTTGATTAGGGAGTTCTCTAGTAATAATGCATCTTGCTCTGAATCAACAATGGTAAATTCGATTCGATCAATTTTTTGAACGAGTTCGATGGTTTTAAAACTATTTTGATTTTTTGTAAAGTAGGATGCAATTCTTTTTTTCAAGCACTTTGCTTTGCCAACATAAATGAGTATTCCATTAGCATCATAATACTTATAGATACCTGGGTCTGCAGGTAATTTGTGTGCTAATTGTTGATACTGCTCTTGGGTCATTTATGGAAGTATAACGCGAACAGTCGTTGTTTTGTTGAGTAAAAATCCGCTATTGGATTTTTTACTTACAGAGATAGTAAACCCCTCATTTGTTTTCCAACTCAACTGTTCTGTATTTGTTGTGTCACTCGTCAGCTGCTGTTTTCGAATAAATATTCTTTTAACAAGCGAGGTTTGTTCATCCATTAAAATGTCAATATTTTTTATGGATGTTGAGGTGTCCATAGGGGTGTAGTTGATATTTAAACTGGCTGTTCCTGCGTCCCGAAATACCGATTCTTGATAATTCTTTTTTTGGATGCTATCACTAATGTCTGCATCCAGAAAAGACTGAATCATTGGCCTAATCGCCGCTAGTTGTGCAGTGATACTATCTTTTTGAGTCCCCTCTATTGTAACAACGTTATAGGTAGCACCCACGCTATCAAAATATTTTAATTGACTGTTAATGTAAGAAGCGATGGAGTAATAGCTTGTTGTATCAGCAGATACAATAGTAGTGGTTTTCTCTTTTGTGTCACTACACGCAGCCGCCATCATCACCCAAAGGATGTAAACAAAAATAAAAGGTTTCATTTTGTAAAATTACTTAAACTGTTTGCTCCAACCTATTCGGAATCCGTAATCGATCAAATTTTCTTTGATGGGGTAAGGGTTGTTGTAAGTAGGCAGTGTTTGGTATCTGATTTGTGGCCCTAACTGCCAAATGGTATTTCCTTTTTGATAGCTAAATTGTATGCCAACACTGGTATTGATGTTCCATTTACGTACGTAATCATTACCGGCAGCATAATTTGCATAATCGGTAGAAAGTAGGTAAACATTTTTATTCATATTATAGGTAGGCTGTATGCTAGCTTGTGTATGAATACCAAATTTCTTAAATCTAATGAGCTGATAATCGAGTCCAATTGGCATGGCAATCTGATACACTTTATTATTAAGGTGGGCCGCTCTAAAACCAACATTGTTATTGTAACTAGACATGACCGAAACGGTTTGTATCCTACCTCCATTCACTAAGGCAAGGGTGGCAGTATTGGCGCCCGTTTCATAAGTATCAATCTGGTATTGTCTAATATTTAGTTGAAGCCCTGTTTTGAATTGTAACTTTCTAGTAATTGGGTAATTGAATGTAAATCCAAGTTCTAATCCTATATCTGGTCTGTGTCTAACGGCTTGGTTAAATGTAGGTGCTTGAACGAGTGGCGAATTGATTGGAATAGCAATGAGTGAAGGTTGAATAAGTTCTTTCACCTTTTGATCACTAAGTACCCTAAAACTAGCAGAGGGTGTAGCATAAAATTGAACACTGTATTTTTTCTTTTTTGCTAGCGATGTAGCATTCGCATCAATTTCAAAACTATGATTAACCTGCTGCTGTATAAGTGCCGGCAAAAGCGCATTGTAATTTATATTGTTTCTGCTATCACTACTTGTAATAATAGTAGCTGCTTCAATGTTTTCTGATTTAGTATCAACTAGTGAATCGTTTGTTGAATGAATATCTGTGGTAAAAACGTCACCATTAGTATCATTTGTGGCTTTGGACGCGGTTGTAGCTATAACATGTTCAACCTCAAAATTAGATACAGAAACTTGCGCTGCATGTCTATTGGCTGGCGTTGTTATGGTAGTAGGTTTTGAGGCGATAATTTGTGCGCTAGAATGATAGGTTGTAAAAGGCTCTTCAATTGCCTGATTACTATTTTTTGTTTTCGACAAATTAGTCGTGTGTAAAATTGGCATTGATTTTTGTGTGACGATAAACGTAGAAACGGTTAGCGCCACAAGCACTGTTAATGCAATGATGGTAAGGGCTGGCCATGATTTATTGCCTTGCACTTCGGTACGTATATTATCCCAAACACGACCAGATGGGTACATCTTGTGTTCGTTTACCTCGTCAAGTATAAACTCCTCAAAAGCATCTAGTTGATTCCTCTTTTCCATTTCTGCCCGCTTCGCGTAATTATTTTTGTATCACCGACAACAACTCAAATTTCTCTTTGGGTGCTTCAATAATTCTTTTCTTAATTAAAATATTTGAAAGCATATTTTTGGCCCTCGTGTATTGGCTTCTGCTTGTGCTTTCTTCAATGTCAAGTAAACTGCTAATTTCTCTGTGACTATATCCTTCGATGGCAAATAAATTGAGCACTGTTTTGTAACCAACAGGTAATAGTCTAATACACTCAATAACCTGTTTAGATTGCATAATCGAAGCAATAGATTCTTCTTTCACTTCCAAGTTCTCTGCACTGGTTAAGTCTAAACTTTCTGTAAATTTTTTATACTTCTTTAAAAAATTGATACTGGTATGTACCATGATGCGTCTAATCCAGCCCTCAAATGAACCTTTGTTTTGAAACGTATGCATTTGTGTAAAAACCTTAATAAACCCTTCTTGCAGCATATCTTCTGCATCTTCTCTATTTTGTGCAAACCGGTAGCAAACGCTAAGCATTTTTGGGCTATATCTATTAAATAGCTCCCTCTGTGAAGCGGCGTCGTTTTGTAAACAACCTGCAATAATGGCTTGCTCCGTCATTGAGTAGGGTTAATTGTTATTCTAATTTAGGTAAAAAAAGGGTAAAAAGAGTATATTTTAAGTATAAATTCATTAATTTAAGGTCAATTTTATACTGTAAATCCCCCCCCAGTTACCATGGAAAGAAATAGACTTACTGAGAACGTACCTCCGCCAACTACTGGATTACAGCCTTACGCTGGCAGTTTTGGTGCTCCCGAACTCAGGCATTTACTTAGGCGAACCCTTTTTGGCGCCACAAAAGCCGATATGGCTTACTTTTCTGGTAAATCTGTTACGCAGGTAGTCAATGAACTATTGAATCCTACGGCGCCGTTACCGGCGCCTCCGGTTAAAGAATATGTGGTAGCAGCTACTACACTTGTTCCAGATACAAATATTGCAGCAGGAAGCACCTGGGTGGGTGATCTTAATAATGACGGAACCATTGCTAGTTATAGACGGGCATCATTTAAAAAATGGTGGGTTGGTAATCTTGTCAATCAAGACCGAAGTATTCGTGAAAAAATGACGCTTTTTTGGCACAATCATTTTGCCACGGAAACCAATGACGTTAGCAATGCGCAATATGTATACAAGCATCATCATTTGCTGCGTACGAGTGCACTTGGAAATTTCAAGACACTCACAAAAAATATCACGCTGGATCCGGCCATGCTTGTTTATTTGAATGGACAGCTCAATACGGCAGCTGCACCTGATGAAAACTATGCGCGCGAAATTCAAGAACTTTTTTGTTGTGGAAAAGGGCCGGACTCTTTGTATACTGAGCCAGATGTAAAAGCGGCAGCGAGGGTATTAAC
>CAJBRT010000021.1 GCA_903958045.1 uncultured Bacteroidota bacterium
ACTGGTTGGAAAAATACATTTGGTTCTGGTAATGGTGTAAACACAATTACTTCAGGTTTAGAAGGTGCTTGGACAACTACACCAACTAAGTGGAGTAATAACTACTTCGAAAACTTATTTAAGTTTGAGTGGGAGCTAGTAAAAAGCCCGGCTGGCGCACATCAGTGGAAGCCTAAAAATGGCGGAGGTGCTGGAACTGTGCCAGATGCACATGATCCATCATTGTCACATGCGCCAACAATGCTAACCACCGACTTAGCGTTGATTCTAGATCCTGCATACGCACCTATTTCAAAAAAATTTTACGAAAATCCAGATCAGTTTGCAGATGCGTTTGCAAGAGCTTGGTTTAAATTAACACACCGTGATATGGGTCCTCGTGCTAGATACGTAGGATCAGAAGTGCCTGCAGAAGTACTTGTATGGCAAGATCCTGTACCTGCAGTGAATCATACACTTGTGGATGCTGCTGATATTGCACAGTTAAAAGCTACAATATTATCTTCAGGATTAACTGTTTCTGAATTAGTATCTACTGCTTGGGCTTCTGCATCTACATTTAGAGGTACAGATAAAAGAGGTGGTGCCAATGGTGCAAGAATTCGTTTAGCTCCTCAAAAATATTGGGCTGTAAATAATCCTGCACAACTATCTAAAGTTTTAGATAAGTTGGTTGCGGTTCAGCAAGATTTTAACAAGGCTGCAACGGGAGGCAAACAAGTATCAATTGCAGATGTCATTGTACTTGCTGGTGCTGCTGCCATTGAAAAAGCTGCAAAAGATGGTGGATACAGTGTTACTGTTCCATTCACACCTGGCAGAACAGATGCTACCGAAGAGCAAACTGATGTTGCATCATTTGGCGTATTAGAGCCTACTGCCGATGGTTTCCGTAACTACATCAAGCCTAAGACACTTATTTCATCAGAGGAAATGTTACTTGATAAATCACATTTACTAAATCTTACAGCACCTGAAATGACAGTGCTTGTAGGTGGTATGCGTGTATTAAAAACCAATTTTGATGAATCAAATCATGGTGTGTTTACAAATCGCCCAGGGGTATTAACCAACGATTTCTTTACCAACCTTATTGATTACAACACTACTTGGAAAGCAACAGGACAAAATTCTTTTGAAGGAACAGATAGAGCTACAGGTGCTGCTAAATGGACAGCTACAAGAGTAGACCTTGTATTTGGTTCTAACACAGAATTACGTGCACTTGCAGAAGTATATGCTTGTGATGATGCAAAAGAAAAATTTGTTCACGATTTTGTTGCCGCTTGGAACAAAGTAATGAACCTCGATCGTTTTGATGTAGCGTAATTTATAAGTTACCAATAAATAAAAAGGCGGCACTAAAAGTGCCGCCTTTTTTATGTCCAATCGATATTTTTTTACTTGCAATTATTTGTGATGGCTGCTGCAGCGTCTGGATATTTTTTTGCATTTGCAAGTTGTAAGGCGTTGCAGGCTTCTAATTTTTTACCAGTAGCTATGTAACTCATACCAGCATAATATTCCGACTTGCCGGTAGTAGAACTGCCTACTGCAATAGATTTTTTAAAATACTCAATAGCGTCAGTGTATTTTTGAGCGGTGTAATAGCAGATGCCCACGTTTTCGGCGTGGGTATAATTGGTAGGGTCTAATTTAAATGCGCTAGCATAACAACCTGCTGCTTTTACATATTGTCCTTTTTGAAAAGCTTGCAAACCTTCTGTGGTGTAGTCGTTTACATTTTTATTATTGGCGTCTTTTAATGTTCTGCTAAAAAGCGCTTTGGTTTGGTTAAATGTAGCTACATCATTGGGGAACATTTTAATGGCGCTGTCTAACATGTTGTTAAGGGTAGCGTCTGCGCTTCCTTTTACTTCATACATACCTAGTAAATAATTATTCCAAGTAAATGGCGTATTAAAATGACCTACTATTGAATTAAACGCTTTTTTAATTTCGGTGCTATCTTTCTTTTTGGATGCTGCAAAAATTAAATTTTTATAGTAGCT
>CAJBRT010000022.1 GCA_903958045.1 uncultured Bacteroidota bacterium
CACCAGCATATCTCCTTTTCCAATGAGTTGCTCGGCACCGCCGGCATCTAAAATGGTACGGCTATCTATTTTACTGGATACTTTAAACGCAATACGCGCTGGGAAGTTGGCCTTAATAGTTCCGGTAATGATATTTACAGAAGGGCGTTGTGTGGCAATTATTAGGTGAATACCTACTGCTCTGGCAAGCTGTGCCAGCCTCGCTATTGGCATTTCTACTTCTTTACCCGCTGTCATGATTAAATCTGCAAACTCATCAACCACTAGAACAATAAATGGAAGGTACTGATGTCCTTTTTCTGGATTTAATTTTCTGGCCGTAAATTTCTCGTTGTACTCTTTAATATTTCTACAACCCGCTTCTTTTAATAAATCGTAACGGTTGTCCATTTCAATACAAAGCGCATTGAGGGTATTGATTACTTTTTTAGTATCGGTAATAATGGCGTCGTCTTCACCAGGAAGTTTTGCTAAAAAGTGTTTTTCAATAACACGGTATAAACTCAACTCCACTTTTTTAGGATCCACTAAAACAAACTTAAGTTGCGATGGATGTTTTTTATAAAGTAACGAAACAAGTATCGCATTTAAGCCCACCGATTTACCCTGACCAGTAGCACCCGCCATTAATAAGTGTGGCATACTTGCAAGGTCTACAATGAAATTTTCGTTGTCAATTTTTTTACCAATCGCAATAGGTAAAGAATAATCAGAGGTTCTAAATTTATCACTCGCCAAAAGTGTTTTCATACTCACCACCGACTTTCTAATATTAGGCACTTCTATACCAATGGTACCCTTACCTGGTATGGGCGCAATGATACGAATACCCAGTGCAGCAAGGCTTAACGCAATATCGTCTTCGAGGTTTTTAATTCTACTAATACGAACACCCGGTGCCGGAACAATTTCATAAAGCGTTACGGTAGGTCCTACCGTTGCCTGAATTTTTTGAATGGCAATGTCGTAATTCTTTAACGTAGCGATAATTTGATTTTTGTGCGTCTCCAATTCTTGTGGGTCGTGCACAATTTTTTCGCTACCATGTGTTTCTAGTAAATTAATACTTGGATACTTATAGCTTTTTAAATCGAGCGTGGTATCGTATTTGGTATTAAGCTTTCCAATGCTTGCAGCAGGCGCTGCTTCCTCTATCGGTGTTTCGTTAATTTCTAACGATAAATCTTCGCTGTCTTCTTCTTCTTCGATCTCTTCTTCCTCATGCGTTTCGTCAAGATCCAGAGGTTCTTCGCCACTCATGTGCGGTGTTAATGCATCCGGCATCATTTCTTCGGGGGCATCCGGCATAATAACAGAGACTGCCCTCCCTTCGGATTTTAATTTATTACCACTAGCTACCACCGGCACTACTGCCGTTTTTTTTTCCTGATCCTCTTCATTATCAAGTTCGTCTTCGTCTAATGGTGCGTTAGGATCTGGCACAAGTGCACCCGCTTCATCCCATGCTTGCACAACAGGCTTTTCATCATCGGTGGAAAAAGGAACCCCTAAATCAGAACTGTCATTATGATTGGACTTGAATGAAAAGTGAAAAACGGTATTGATAGGCTCACGTTAATGCCACACAAACGAATTTTACGTAAATAAATGAAATAACAAAACATTTCGTTACAAGCGAAAATTTATTAGTACCAA
>CAJBRT010000023.1 GCA_903958045.1 uncultured Bacteroidota bacterium
ACATCAAGTGGCTGCGGATATTTTTGTCTTGCTTCTTCGGTGTCGGCGTCTATGTATTCTGTAATACCATTAATAAGTGCGTGTGACAATCTTTTTTCGACTGGCTCGTTTCTCCAAGCCTCGTCTTTTATTTCAACCTTACCTTTTGCTTTAACGGTTTCGGCGTGTATAATTAATTTTTCGGTGGCCTCGTTGTTGTCATTGTTTTTGTTAAGAAGAACGTCTTCGCACAACTCGCGCAGCGTAGGTTCAATTTCATCATATACAACAAGCTGCCCTGCGTTTACAATACCCATGCCCATGCCGGCTTTAATGGCATGAAATAAAAACACAGAGTGAATGGCTTCTCTTACGTGGTCATTGCCTCTAAAAGAAAAAGAAACGTTGGATACACCACCACTTACCTTAGTGAGTGGCATTCTTTTTTTAATTTCTCTGGTCGCTTCAATAAAATCTACTGCGTAATTATTATGTTCTTCGATACCGGTTGCTACTGCAAAAATATTGGGATCAAAAATAATGTCTTCGGGAGGGAAGCCAACTTTGGTGGTTAAAATATCGTAGGCTCTTTGGCAAATTTCAATTTTACGGTCTTTGGTATCAGCTTGTCCAACTTCATCAAAAGCCATCACAATAACAGCTGCACCATAGGCTTTGCACTTATAAGCTTGTTCAATAAATTTCTCTTCTCCTTCTTTCATAGAGATAGAGTTTACAATACATTTTCCTTGCACGCATTTTAAACCCGCTTCAATAATTTCAAATTTAGAGCTATCAATCATGATGGGAATACGCGCAATATCTGGCTCACTTTGCAATAGATTTAAAAACGTAGTCATAGCTTCTACACCATCTAGTAGTGCGTCATCCATGTTTACGTCGAGCACTTGTGCACCGCTCTCTACCTGTTGTCTAGCAACTGATAAAGCCTCTTCATATTTATTTTCTCTAATGAGGCGCGCAAATTTTTTAGACCCTGTCACGTTGGTTCTTTCTCCAACGTTTACAAAATTAGTTTCAGGTCTAATAACAAGTGGCTCAAGGCCAGCTAGTCTTAAATAAGGTTGTATCGTAATCGTTGAACTCATAAAAATCGGATTGTGCTTATGCAATTGAAGTAGCTACGTTAGGTTTTTTTCGCGGTGAAATTTTTCTAACATGGTCTGCAATGTGTTTGATATGATCTGGTGTGGTACCGCAGCACCCGCCCACAATATTTACAAACCCTTGTGCAGCCCACTCTTCAATAAAGTGTGCGGTTTGATGTGGCTCTTCGTCGTATTCACCCATTGCGTTGGGTAATCCGGCATTGGGATATGCCGATGTATAACAACTAGCGATTTGACTTAACTCTTCTATATGGCTGCGCATTTCAGCGGCACCTAATGCACAGTTTAAACCCACACTGAGTGGCTCTGCGTGTTTGATAGAGGTATAAAATGCTTCTAGGGTTTGACCACTAAGTGTTCTACCAGAAGCATCTGTAATGGTACCGCTAATCATGATAGGTAGTTCCGCTATATTATTTTCTCTAAAAAATTCTTTGGCGGCAAATATGGCTGCTTTTGCATTGAGGGTATCAAAAATAGTTTCGATAAGTAGTACGTCTACACCACCATCTACGAGTCCTTTAATTTGTTCTTTGTAGGCCACTACCACTTCATCAAAAGTCACTGCCCTAAATCCAGGATTGTTTACATCTGGAGAAAGACTGAGTGTTTTATTTAATGGGCCTATCGCACCAGCAACAAATTTTGGTCCGCTATCTTTATTTTCTGCTGCAAACTCTTCAACAGCACGTCTAGCACAGGTTGCAGCCGCCACGTTTAATGCATAAGCATATGCCTGCATATCATAATCGGCCATCGCAATAGTGGTACTACTAAACGTATTGGTTTCAATGATATCAGCACCTGCAGCTAAATATTGTTTGTGAATACCTACAATGATATCAGGCTGTGTAATACAAAGCATATCATTATTGCCTTTTACGTCAGTATGCCAATTTTTAAATTGTTCACCACGGTAATCGGCCTCTTCTAGTTTGTGACGTTGAATCATGGTGCCCATAGCGCCATCAATCACTAAAATTCTTTGTTCTAATTCGTTTTTAATACGCATCTCATAGCTAGTTTACAAATGGTTGATCCACTTATTACATGATCTTGCTAAAAACGTAGGGAGCGTTAAGGGGGGCGATGCTATCATACGTTTATTAGTTCGATTGTGTTCGAAAGTAGGGGTCTACTCGAATGTACAGGCTGAACAATAAACAAATCCGCCTGTGCAGGATGCAAAGATACGTAAAACCCTATAATTGTGTGTAATTACAATTAATTTCTAGGTCTACTTTTTCGGTAACGGCGCTTGCGTCAATATTAAAATCGGACATGCTAATGCTTATAGTGGCAGCAGCGGCAATACTGCCTTTACGAATGTTTAAGGTTGCGGTGGTTTGAACTGGTTTTGTTACACCATGCATGGTTAAAGTGCCAATAATTTTGGCGCTATACTTACCCTCTTTACGGAGGTCAATACTTTTAATATTTTGAATGGTGCCGGTAAAACTAGCCCTTGGATATTTTTCACTCTCTACATATTCTTCATTAAAATGCGTTTGCATTTCTGCGTACTTAAACTGAAATCCTTTAAATAAAAGGCTAAAACGTATATCTCCTGAAGCGCTTAGTTTACTGGAGACTTCATTGTTAATAGCACTCACATCCGCGTCTGTGGGAGACACAAATTTGATACTTCCTTTTTTAGTAGAAAAAGTAAGTAGGGTATCTTTTTGTGAAGTTGTTGGCGTTGCTAGAACTGTTTTTGTAGTATCCATTTTTCCTTTAAACAATAGCACTGCTTCATTGATGACAATATTATTATCTTCTGGAAAATAGCCCGCGCAAATACCCTTGTATGCTATGCTATCAAAGGCTTGTATCGAATCTTGTAAAGCGCTAAATGCAACCGTAATACTACCCGTATGCGCATCGTTTTCAATATTTACGACCCAGTTACCAGCTTCATTTTTGGACGCTTCTTTTACGATGCCGTTTAGTGCTAATACTTTATCGGTATACTGTGTACTTGCTGTATTTTCATTTTGTTTAAATGCATCAAGTAATGTATTTACAGGCACTTTAACCGCTATTTCATTGTTAATGTTGCGGTGTGGTTTATTATATACCCACCATGCAAAGCCGCCACCCATAATACCAATTATAACAATGAGTCCGAGTGACCATTTTAACCAAGCTTTCATGTTGTAGAATTTATTTTACGTATTGGCCTACCGGTAATCTGTTGGTGATACTTCTGGCAAGCGTCATTTCATCTGCATATTCTAGTTCGCCACCAAAAGCAATGCCTCTGGCAATGGTAGTGACCTTGCAACCCATCGGCGCTATCTTTTTTTGGATATAATAGATGGTAGTATCCCCCTGAATGGTTGGATTGAGGGCAAAAACGATTTCTTCGGTACTTTCTTTTTCAATTCTAGCTACCAGCGCTTCAATATTTAGTTGCTCCGGCCCAATACCGTCTAAGGGTGAAATAATCCCGCCAAGTACATGGTAGGTGCCATTAAACTGACCGGTACTTTCTATGGCAATCACATCTCTAATATTTTCAACTACACAAATGATTTGCTGATTGCGTGCACTATTAGCGCATATCGAACAAATATTACCGTCACTAATATTATAGCAGCGCTGACAAAACTTAATTTCATTGCGCATTTTTTTTATGGTATCACCAAACATGGTAACATCTTCGGCGTCTTGCTTTAGTAAATGCAAAACAAGACGTAAGGCTGTCTTTTTCCCAATACCAGGCAGCTTGGCAAATTGGGCCACTGCATTTTCAAGTAAGGAAGAAGGTAATTGCATACGTTTTTATTTTACCAAGTAACCGTTATTTCATTGTCCCAATTATTACGTACAGAAATAGGTTTCGGTATTTCTATAACAATTTCTGGCTGTCTTTTGTTGACTTGAAATGAACCCGTATCCCAAATACCATTTTTATTGGTATCAAAGAGTATTCTTAATTCGTAACTACCCGGTTTATAGCGTTTAATAACGAGTTGATTACTCGTTAAAGCATAACTATTGATCACTTCATTTCTTTCGATGATTTGCAATACAGGGTGACGCGTTGTATCGATATTAGGGAACTTAAATTTGATGAGTCCGTAGTCGTTTTCCTTTTTTGTATAAAAAGATAAGGTGTCAGATTTAGCCGTAGTATTACCAAGACTATCTGCTACAAAACCCTTTGTTAGCAATAGTTTAAAAGGTTCTCCAGCTGGCCAGTTGTAGCCAATACTTAATTTTGTAGCCGCCGAATCTAGGGCAAGGGTGTACCCTTCTTTGCGCACAAAGTTGGTGTCAACGAGTGTAATAGCTGCCGAATCTTTAATGCCAATTTTTTTTGCAAAAGTCAATTCTAGTGGTGCTAATAAGTCTTGCTCCCCATTATTGAAATTGGTATTGTATTTTAATCGCTTGTCTTCTTTTGGATCTTTTGTATTGGTAGTAGCGTAGATCTTTTTTTCTATTTTTTTAAATTCTTCAAACGCGTAAATAGTATCTGATTTTGTTTTTTCAGTCACTACTACCTGTTCGTTTAAAAAACCAAAATAGTTAGTACTATCATCATATTTTCTAGAAAAATTAGTAGGGATTACATACGCTGCATACCTCCCTGGCGCTAGGTTTCTAAAACTAAAATTCCCTTTGCCATCCACACGTGTATAATACCTTGGGGTATTTTTGTAAACAGATGTGTCGTTTACATTATTGTGCAATACCACAATGAGTGTACTATCTATTTTACCAGTAGCGGCTACAATTACATGACCCTCATAATTGCCATTATCAATGGTATTGCCCGTAGAAAAAATATACCTAAAACCTTTTGCTATATTAGACTCGTTAACGTCTACAACGGCTTTTCCAAAATCAAGTGTATAGGTGGTATTTTCTTCTAAAGAGTCTTTAAATTTTATGGTAACATTTTTTAGTTTGTAGTCTATGAGGGGTGTGTTTTTAACAGTGGGGGATACAATTAGGTTTTCTTGTATGCCTTGGAGTGTCACATATTCGTCAAAACTGAGCATGAAATTTTTAGTGCGCACATTGGTTGCAGAGTCTTTGGGTAAGGCTACTATTAATTTTGGCGGCAAACTGTCTCTGGGTCCACCACCTGGCGGAATGATATTGGCGCAACCCGTTAGGTATATGCTTATGAGTATTGTGAGCGCAAGAGCACCAACTGGTTTTAACATCTTTTGTATTGAAAGCGCAAACATAGGCTAATCTCCGACTCGTCTTGATCTTCATTTAGTTCATGAAGCCCAATTGAAATCTTATTTGTTTTGACAAAATTACACCAATGGCATTCGTTTTGGCCACAACCGGTGTAAAATTCCTTGTTTTTATTTTTTTGCCACACGGTTTCTGATGGCAAACATTTATACTCCATTTTTGTTGTAACCTAAACTACTGTTATGTCAAAAGTGTATACGATTAAAACGGTTCAAAAGATCCCTATTTCCTTAGCCGAAGCTTGGGATTTTTTTAGTAAGCCTTCCAATTTGGCTGCCATTACCCCAGATAACCTCGGTTTTAATATTATTAGTAAGTACCATGGCGAGCGTATGTATCCGGGACAAATAATCGAATACACGGTAAAACCAGTACTTGGTATCCCACTTTATTGGATGACCGAAATCACCCATGTAGAAGACCACAAATATTTTGTCGACGAACAGCGTTATGGGCCCTACAGCATGTGGCACCACCAGCACCATTTTAAAGAAATTGAAGGAGGTGTTGAAATGACTGATATCGTACATTACAAACTTCCACTTTGGATACTAGGAGATATTGCACATGCCTTATTTGTAAAAGCTCAGCTTACCCATATTTTTGATTACCGCTTTATAGCAGTAGATAAAAAATACGGAAAGTTTTAATGGACCTCTACTAGGCTGCTTACATTGTTGTTGAGATCTACAGATGCCACATAAAACTTTTCATTCTTTTTTTGTGCCATAGTACTGATGTCAACAGTAGCTGTTTTACTGGCCACCAATAACTTTAGGAGTTGTGCATTTTTAGCATTTGCTTTTATGCCCACTCCACAAGAAAAAATTCCAAAAGATTTTATTTTTTCTTTGCCATTATAATTAATTACAAAATTTGCAGCACTCTTTTTTTGAATAGTTGGTGCATCAGGTGCAACATCATCTAGCCATGGCATTGGAGGCACAAGGGCTGGATATTTGTAATAGTTATTTTGCAAACTATCATTCCATCCGTTCGGATTTTTTGAAAAAGTACTGCTGTTGTAAAACACACTACCCTGTGTGGTTGTAAAGGAGCGCAATAAATTAATTTGATCTGGGATTTGGTTGTAATTTTTCCAAGCATCATTGGTGCCGGCTCTGTAAATGCCATGGCCAATGTATAAGTGCTTGCCATAGGCATAATCATTCCACCATTTTAAAAGCACATCATAGTCTGCTAGCTTGTGACCACGCTCCCAATACAGTTGAGGTACTACATAATCTATCCAACCTTTTTGTAGCCATAATAAAATGTCGGCGTATAAATCATCGTAATTGGTTTGACCTCCTTTTGTTTCACTGCCTCTTGGATCTTGCGTTTTATTTCTCCAAACACCAAAAGGACTAATGCCAAATTTAACGCGTGGATTGGTGGCTACAATTGTTTTTTTGAGTTGTACAATAATGCTATCGCAGTTACTTCTTCTCCATTCATCTTTGGATAATCCCTTCCCATATTTTGTAAAACTTGCTTGGTCAGGAAATTCTTTTCCTGCAATACGGTACGGGTAAAAATAATCATCCATATGCACTGCATCAATGGAATATCTGTTCACTAAATCTTTTACAAGAGCTGCTGTATGTGTACGAACCGCAGGTATACCTGGATCAAAATATTTTTTATCTCCATAAATTAAAAACCATTCAGGACGCTGTTTGGTAATATGATTTTCTGCTACAGAGGATCTGTTGACATTAAAAACAGCACGGTATGGATTAAGCCATGCATGAAATTCCATGCCACGTTTGTGCGTTTCTTCAATCATAAATGCTAGCGGATCGTAAAACGGTTCCGGTGCTAAACCTTGCTTACCCGTTAAATATTCTGACCATGGTTCAAAACTTGAAGGATACATCGCATCAGCTGCGGGGCGCACCTGAACCACCACTGCGTTCATGCCGTTTTTTTGATGCATGTCCAAGATTTTAATAAACTCTTGTTGTTGTGTTTCTGGGGGAAGGCCTCTTTTACTAGGCCAATCGATATTTTCTACAGTTGCAATCCATACGCCTCTAAATTCAAAATTGCGAACGGGTTGTGCGAATACATGAAAAGTGCAAACTAGTAGCACTAAAAGGGATGCTATTTTTTTCATGCCTTAAAGATAAACGGGGATCTGTGTGTGCGCGCTTTTGTGGATGAAAAATAGGAGGCCGCAATAGTAATGCACAATTGCTACAAGATGCTTTTCAGGTTTAATCTTCCCAAACGCTGAGGCCTTCACTGCAATTGGCGCAAATATCGATTGACTTTCGGGAGGTCATTAAATTTTTTCGAAAAGCATGGTATGCGGGGCTTTTCCATACTTCTCTAAATGGCATGTCTTTTAAATTACCCAATTGGTGTGTGGCATCTTTGTCAAAACAGCAAGGCACCACAATACCATCCCAGGTAATTACATTGGCATGCCATAATTTCCAGCAGTGGTTACCCAGTCCATTTTTTACCTGCATTTCACCAGCACTATCTTTTTTGTACCGGCTATATTTTTGTTGTATAGGAATAAGCCCATGCGGGTCGTTCGAGTAATCATACACCTGGGCCGTTTTAAATCTTACTGCATCCACACCAATTTCTGCACCTAATGCTTTAATGGCTTCTATTTGATGCTCATTGGGTTTAACCACTAAAAATTGAAAAAAGATAAAAGGCGTTTTGCTATTTAATTCTTTTTTCCACTTTACAATATTGCGCGCCCCTTCAATGACTTTATCCAATTTTCCGCCAACCCTGTACTGCTCATACACTTCTTGGGTGGTGC
>CAJBRT010000024.1 GCA_903958045.1 uncultured Bacteroidota bacterium
GCATACAACACTGTAGACACTCCAGTAGACAAGCAGACCGCTGAGAACATGGCAACCGCCATGCGTGACATCCTAGCGTTCTCCCGCAGCAAAGATGTTGTTTTAAAGCAGAAAACGCGGAAAAAATGCTGGTACAATAAACTAGTTTTTTGCAATCGATTCTTTTAACTCCACTTCTTTTTCCCAAGCCCAAGCCGTACGCATCATATCTTCTATGGAGTAATTGATTTTCCAACCAAGTTTACTGATAGCTTTTTCATTGTTGGCATAAATAGCCACAATATCGCCAGCCCTGCGTGGACCTATTTCATAATTTAATGTAGTGCCACTTACTGCTTCAAATGTTTGAATGGCTTCTAGTACAGAAATTCCATTTCCGGTTCCTAAATTAAATACTTCGCAGGCCTCGGCATTTTTATCTGCTAACAAATATTGTAGTGCAAGTGTATGCGCACTGGCAATGTCACAAACATGGATATAGTCTCGAATACAACTACCATCACGGGTAGGATAATCGTTGCCATACACCATCATTTTTGGTAGTTTGCCAATAGCAGTTTGTGTAATAGCGGGTACTAAATTTTGTGGTCGACCAATAGGAAGTTCACCAATCAGTGCAGAAGGATGTGCACCTACTGGATTAAAATAACGAAGTAGTATTACATTCGCGCCACCCGCTGCGGAAATATTTTGTAGTATTTCTTCGCCCATTTGCTTGGTAGCACCGTAGGGTGATTCTGCTTTTTTAACTTCTGAAATTTCGGTAACTGGTGATGCATCCGGATTGCCATACACCGTACATGAAGATGAAAATACAAAATGAGGAATATCAAATTCCTGCACACACTTCAAAATGTTTACGAGCGATCCAATATTATTTTCATAATAAAACAAAGGCTCGTCTACCGATTCGCCAACGGCTTTATACGCTGCAAAGTGAATGATACCAGCGATATCCGGGTTTTCTTGAAAAACAGCTAAGGTATCATCAAAGTTTTTTAAATCCACTTCGTAATTTTTGATGCGCTTGCCTGTAATTTTTTCTATGGCTGCTACTGCATAATTAGAGGACCTAGAAAAGTTGTCGATAGAAATAACGTCAAACCCATTGGCCAATAAATCTACAATGGTATGTGAACCTATATAACCACAACCGCCCGTTACTAATATTTTTGCCATTTGAAATGCGTATTAAGCCTGCAAATTAGGTAGAGATCGGGAATATAGAAAAAGAATTATGCAGTTGTGGCAAGGGTAAAACCAATAGTGGTACCAATTTCTAATTTACTGCGTACATGGATGGTTTGACCATGGGCTTCAATAATATGCTTACATATCGCAAGTCCAATACCAGCGCCGCCAGCGTCTCTGCTGCGCCCTTTATCGGTTCTGTAAAAACGTTCAAAAATGCGGGGCAAATGTTCTTCTGCGATGCCAATTCCATCGTCGCTAATTTCGATGAGCACATGGTCTTCATCGGTTTTGTAAACACTGGCAACAATAGATCCGTCTTGCTTTCCGTATTTAGATGCATTGATCACTAAATTATTGAGTACTTGACGTACTTTTTCTTTGTCGGCAAACACCAATGTTTGACCCTCGGATCCTTTTTTGAAACTACAACTGATGTTTTGTTTAGCTGCTTTAATAGACAGTGCGTCAAACACTTCTTTGATGATATCTTGAATAAAAAAAGTAGACTTATTAAGCGGTTGTTCCCCCATTTCAAGCTTTGCAATTTCATCAAGATCTTTTACCAGATTCACCATCCGGTCTACATTTTTAGACGCATTTTTTAAAAAGCGAACGGCCGTTTCTGGACTTTCGAGTGCGCCATCTAATAGCGTGTCTACATATCCCTGGATCGCAAAAATGGGGGTTTTAATTTCGTGTGATAGGTTTTGTAAAAATTCTTTGCGGTAGTTTTCGTTTGTTTTAAGTTGCTCTATTTCGGCACTACGCTGTTCTGCCCACTGCACCACTTCCTCCCCTACTTCATCGAGTTCTTTTTTTGGTAAAATATATTTGAAATAGGTTTCTTCTCTTTTCGTTGCTTTTGTCTGGTATATAAGCTTGTAAATAAGTTTGATTTTTCGGTTAACGAAAATTTCAAAAATATAACGGATCAGTAAATAAGATGCAACAACTGAGGTTAAAAAAGTAACCCCAAAATAATACCAGCTATGGTACATGAAGCCAATAGTGCTAGAAAAACCAAGCGCAATAATAGCTGCCGCAAAGGCTGCCAGCTGCTGAATGGAAAAGTTTTTCATGCTGCAAATTAAGGTAAATCAAACTTATATCCCACGCCTTTAACAGTGGTAATACAGTCGACTCCTAATTTTTGGCGAATTTTTCGGATATGCACGTCGATCGTGCGGTCGCCCACAATCACTTCGTTCCCCCAAATTTGTGAGAGTATTTCGTTGCGTAAAAAAACGCGCCCAGGCCTAGAAGCGAGTAAGTGCAAAAGTTCAAATTCTTTTTTAGCGAGTACCTTTTCATCCCCACCAATAGTCACCATAAATTTAATGGCGTCAATGCGCATCGTGCCAAACTGCATCACAGAGGAAACTTCTTTGGTAGACACCCTTCTAAACAAAGCATTCACACGACTTACAAGTACCTTAGGAGAAATGGGTTTATTGACATAGTCATCTGCACCCATTTCGAGCCCCGTGATTTGTGATGCTTCGTCACTCATCGCCGTTAAAAAAATAATGAGTGTTTCTTTAAAAGCTGTTTGCGCGCGCAATATTTCACAAAC
>CAJBRT010000025.1 GCA_903958045.1 uncultured Bacteroidota bacterium
AACAGGCCGTAAAATTATCGTAGATACCTACGGTGGTAAAGGTGCACACGGTGGTGGTGCTTTCTCTGGTAAAGATCCTAGTAAGGTAGACCGCTCTGCAGCATACGCAACGCGTCATATCGCTAAAAATTTAGTGGCTGCTGGTGTAGCTTCTGAAGTGTTGGTGCAAGTTTCTTACGCGATTGGTGTTGCTAAACCAACTTCCATCAACGTAAATACTTACGGTACTGCTAAAGTAAAATTAACCGATGGTCAAATTGGTAAATTGGTAGAATCTATTTTTGATATGCGCCCTTACTTTATTGAGCAACGTTTAAAATTAAGAACCCCAATGTATAGTGAAACTGCTGCTTACGGTCATATGGGTCGTAAAAATGAGACAGTAACTAAAACATTTACAACCCCAGATGGTAAATCAAAAACAATGAAAGTTGAATTATTTACTTGGGAGAAATTAGATTATGTCTCCAAAGTCAAAAAGACTTTTGGATTATAATAAATAAACAAAGCGAGCCCTGTTTCTACAGGGCTTTTTTATGTCTAGTAGTGAATAAATTAGAAAATTTGTTGGCAAACGTCTCTAATTAATTTAGGTTTTCCTAAAGTATAGTAGTGTAACACTGGTACACCAGCTGCTTTCAATTCCTTGCTTTGCTGGATCAACCACTCGGCACCCACTTGCTCACATTCCGTGTCTGTTTTGCATTTGTTGATAGCGTTAGATAGATCTGTTGGGATATCTACATGAAATATTCTTGGTAAGATCGTCAATTGCTTTTTATTGGTAATTGGCTTTAATCCTGGAATGATTGGCACAGTAATACCCATATCGCGACATGCTTGTACATAGTCCAAAAACCTCTGGTTATTGAAAAACATTTGTGTCATGATATAGTCTGCACCTGCATCCACTTTCTCTTTTGTTTTGATTAAATCGATTTCAAAATTTGGAGATTCAAAATGTTTTTCGGGATAGCCAGCAACACCCATACAAAAATCGGTCTTGCCTCCATTTAAAATATCTTCGTCTAAATATATACCCTGATTCAATTGTCCAACCTGTTTTAATAAATCAATCGCATATTTATTGCCACCTGGCTCTGGTTCAAAGCTAGATTCATTCTTAGCAGCATCGCCCCTTAAAATTAATGCGTTGTCAATGCCTAAAAATTGCAAGTCAATCAAGGCATCTTCTGTTTCACGCTTGGTGAAACCGCCACAAATAATATGTGGTACCGCATCGATATTGTAATGGTTCATAATCGCAGCACAAATACCCACCGTACCTGGACGCTTTCTTACATCTACTTTTTCAAAAGTGCCATCTGCTTTTTTCTTAAACATGGTTTCACTTCTGTGGTAAGTCACGTTGATCCATGAAGGCTTAAACTCCATTAAAGGGTCTAAATGGTCATAGATAGAAGTGATTGTCTTGCCCTTTAAAGGTGGCAGGATCTCAAAGGAGACCAAAGTGTCTTTTGCTTTTGCTAAATGTGCTGTTACGTGCATAGAATACAAAAATAGTTAATATATATTATTTATTGCTTGACATAACTTCATTATTTTTACAGTATTAATATATTTTACCTTAATGCTTAATAGATTTCTTGCGCTTATCCTACTTTTAATTTTTTCCCCAATTTTTTTGATTGTAGCTTTAGCTATATTTATTGAAGATGGTTTACCTTTTTTCTTCACACAAAAACGTGTGGGAATTAACTATACATTCTTTCATATTTACAAATTTAGATCTATGAAGAAAGACACACCAAATGTGGCTACCCATCTTCTTAGTAATCCTGCTCAATATCTTTTAAAAATCGGTGGTCTTTTACGCAAGCTCAGTTTAGATGAATTACCGAATCTTATCAATATAATTAAAGGTGAAATGGTTTTTGTTGGACCTCGTCCAGCTTTGTATAATCAAGACGACCTTATGGCGTTAAGGATAGCTGCTGGGATAGATAAACTTAAACCTGGTATTACTGGGTGGGCTCAAATAAATGGTAGAGATGATATTTCAATTGAAGCTAAGGTTGCGTTAGAAAAAGAATATTTGGCAAAAAAGTCATTCTTATTTGATATTAAAATTTTAATCAAGACTTTTACTACCGTATTGTTTAGTAAAGGGGTGAGCCACTAGATATTTATTCTTATTTGATTCATTAGTTTAAGCCCACAATCGTGGGCTTTTTTATTTTACAGCACCCTCATCTTCAAATATTCACTATTTTTGCCCTACCCCCGCAAAACACCTTATTAATCAACCTTTTAAATAGCGCACCCTGGCACATTTGTCTAAAATATTGGTTTTAATAGTGCTTGGGTTTATATCTAATAGAGTAGCGGCGCAGCCTTCTTTTATTATAAATAACCAGTTTGCTACCGCGCGCGAAAATCATTTGCAAAACCACGAGGACTCTACTAGCGCCATGGTTATCCAGCAAGGTGGTTTTAAAACCTCTAAATCAGCTATATTGCCTGCAACACTAACAACACAGTTTAACACCCACCATCCATATGGTTACAACGATGCGTCTTTTATTCCGGCAAATGGGTTACAAAGCCAGTTAACTTTTGGCGCCAATATTAAAGCGGGTCCCGTAAAATTACAATTACAACCAGAGCTTATATATGCGGCTAACCCTACTTACCCAGTAAATGGTAGCTACGGGTATAGTAGTGGCAAGCCTTATACTAAATTATATGGTGGGCAGTCTACCCTTAGTGTAAGTGCAAGCTCGTTTAGTGTAGGTGTATCTACCGCAAATAAATGGTGGGGGCCGGGTGTAACAAACGCACTTATTATGTCTAATAATGCGCCTGGTTTTGCCAATATATTTATTAAAACCCATAGGCCTGCAAAAACACCTATTGGTAATTTTGAATTTGAACTAATAGGCGGAAGGCTCGAATCTGATAGCACGCTCCCTTACGAAAATTTTCATTTAAAACCTAGCCCCAACCTGCGTAACAGCTGGCGTTATATAAATGCCTACATATTAAGTTACAACCCTAAATGGTTGCCGGGTGTGTATGTGGGTTTGATAAGATCATTACAAAAGTATGGCCCCGGTATTGCAGAGGGTAATGGATCTTTTACCAATAAATACATACCTATTGTAACCAAAACATTTCAGAAAAAAAATGATTGGGGTGACGATACCCTTAGTATAGATCAGGTAGCAAGTTTTTTTGTGCGTGTAGTGTTTCCAAAATCAAAATCGGAACTATACGTAGAGTATGGTAAAAACGATTATGGCGAGCGCACTCGTGATTACCTAATGGCGCCTACACACTCGGTTGCACATATAGTTGGTTTTAAAAAAATAGTAACCCTCAATAAAAATAGATACCTAAACCTAGGTATCGAGTTTACACAAATGAGTCAGTCACCAGATGCTATACTCCGCAGCGCTGGCAACTGGTACGTGCATGGGCAAATAGGGCAGGGCTACACCAACTACAACCAAATTATGGGCGTAGGCTCGGGCTTTGGCGCCAACAAACAAATTTTAATGGGTACTTGGGTGAGTGGTAATAATAGAATTGGCGTATTTTTAGAAAAAACAAATAGAGATCCTGAAAACCGCTCTATTTTTTGGACCGATATGGCTTATGGTATTTCACCGCAGTATACCCTGCATAATTTTACCCTAGCCGCGCAACTTGTTTTTATTGCGAGCAAAAATTATATGTGGGAGAACGAAAATAGCCTATCCAATTTTCATGCAAAGCTAGCTGTTACGTATCCAATAACTAATCTCAAAAACGACTCTAAAAACTAATAGATGAAAAAGACCCTGCTTTTTATTAGTTTTTGTTTGAGCGTTCATTTGCTATTAGCACAGCAAGAATCGATGCTATCCGATGGCGTAACAGATTTTATTAGAAGATCTCAATTAACAGGCACACTTAACCGTAATAACAGTTTACTCATAAATAGTTTTGCGCAAAATTTAACACATTTAGATAGCCTTTTAAATAACAAGCCGCTGGTTATTGCAACATCTAAAACTAATTTTTTAAACTTTAGTTTGCTGCCGGTGTCACGCACCGCACAGTTTAATAGTGATTTGTCACATGGTTTTAACGATGGTGGCATGATACCATCGGCGGGTATGCAGTGGGTATTTAGTGGTGGTGTTCATGTAAAAGCCGGCGCGCTTGAAATACTTGCAAAGCCTAATTATATAACCGCGCAAAATAGGGAGTTTGAAACCTTTCCTACCGAGCATTACCCCGTGTTTTGGAAAACATATTACCGCTGGCTTAATACCATTGACAATCCAGAAAATTTTGGCTTTAATAATTATAAAAAATTACTACCTGGGCAATCAGCTATTAAATATTCATATAAAAAATTAACCCTTAGCTATGGTACCGAAAACCGCTGGTGGGGGCCCGGCCGTTACAACGCGCTTATTTTAAGTAACAACGCCGCAGGTTTTTTACACGCTGCCCTTAGTAGCAATGCACCCATGCAAACTAAACTAGGTAACCTAGAGTTTCAGGTAATATCAGGTACCCTGCAAAATTCAAATATTTTACCGCCCGATCATTACAGATATGATCTGGGCGTTTTATTGCACCAGCCAAAGCCGGAGCATAACAGGTATATACGCGCCGCCACAGTTAGCTTTAACCCGTTATTTGCGCCCGGTTTATTTGCAGGAGCCACAACG
>CAJBRT010000026.1 GCA_903958045.1 uncultured Bacteroidota bacterium
ACTCGAGTTTTTACAAAAGCAAGGTATTGATGCGTTGCTAGAATATATGGAAACGAAAAGAAAAGGTAATTTAGGTGCCAATATTAAAGCAAAAGCCATATCATATGGTGAAATTTTCGGTGGCAGAAAGATCAAAACCCCCACAGAAAATAATTCATTTAATGATAGTGATGCATTTTACATCACTATCCCTATTTGTATCATTTTAACGCATACACAAATTATTACCGTTAACTCCTTTGATAATGGCGCTATTAATAAGTTTTTAAATTCATTTCAAAAAAGACATCCTGACAAAAAAAATATGATGATTCTAAAAGTGTTTGAAAAAGTCGTTCAAAACTTTATGGAATTTTTGAAAGAAATCAATATCAGACGCAACCAGTATGAGTCTAGCCTATACCAAAGTAATAGTAATGTCGATTTGCTCAATCTTATGCGTATCCAAAAAAGCTTGGTTTATTTTGTTACAGCACTTCGCAGTAATGAAATGCTCATGATGAAATTAGAGCGCACTAATTTTTTAGGGTTAAATGAAGAGGAAAGAGAATTTTTAAATGACCTTATTGTAGATACCAGCCAGGCACTTGAGATGGCTAATATTTATACCAATATATTAACCAGTACCCTCGATGCTTTTGCAAGTATTATCAGCAATAACTTAAATAATGTAATGAAGCGTTTAACGTCCATTACTATTATTTTATCCCTTCCTGTAATGGTAGCAAGTATTTATGGTATGAACGTAGATCACATTCCGGGTGCCCACAACCCCTACTCTTTTTATATCCCTATTGGACTTTCGTTAGGTATTGCAGGAATCATTAGTTGGTATTTCATGAAAAAGAAATGGTTTTAACATGTCCCATATCACAGTTCGAGTTTATGGTGTATTACTAGATCCAACTAATGGATTACTAGTAAGTGATGAATTTATTAGAGGCGATTTTTTTACCAAGCTACCTGGTGGCGGTCTCGAATTTGGAGAAGGAACGCGCGATTGTTTGGTAAGGGAATTTAAAGAAGAAACAGGACTAGATGTTACGGTTGGAGCGCATATCTATACCACCGACTTTTATCAACCTTCTGCATTCAGAGCCGGGGATCAAATATTGTCTATTTACTATTATGTACATCCAATCAGTTTAGAACCATTACAAACAAGGGCTACTGCTTTTGATTTTAGACCAGACGAAATTGCCGATACAAATGGACAGGCCGAATATACCAGATGGATTCCACTCAACATGTTGTCTGATGAAGCTATGAGCCTGCCTATCGATAAAATTGTTGTTGCTAGTCTTTTGAAAACCTTGTAGATCTATTCGTTTTCGATACCCATGGCAGCACGTTTCATTTTTTGTGCAGTTTCATGCCCCAGGTAATTATCAATTTGTTTTTCGATAATATAGATTAATGGGGTTAGCACGATTGCCATCGTAAATTTATAGGCATAATTTACCAAACAAATAGCAAGTACTAGTTGCCAAGTCCAACCATTTCCTATTTTAAATGCGATAAACAAAACGATAAAACTATCTACTAGTTGAGATACCACCGTAGAACCTGTGGCCCTGAGCCATACCCATTTTTCTCCGGTTAGTTTTTTGATTTTATGAAAGACGGTAACATCAATAAGTTGGCTTACTAAAAAGGCCGTAATACTTCCCAAAATAATCCACATACCTTGTCCAAATATGCCTCCAAAAGCGGTTTGCATATTATCAATACCTTCTGTTTGTTTAGAGCCTATCCAAAAATCGGCGGGTGCAACTTGTATAGCGCCATAAAACATGACAAACGCGTAAATGATGAGCACCACCGCTGTATAGCTAATTCTTTTAACTGCTTTGGGGCCGTAATATTCGTTTACAATATCTGTAACAATAAATTCAAGTGGCCATAGTAATACCCCACAGGTTAAATTAAACGCTAAACCCGATTGCCCAAAAATGTTAAAATTAGAGGGCGACAATCCAAAAACTTTTTCGAGTGAAAATATTTTACCACCAATACATTCTGCTATAAGCGCATTGGCAACAAAGAAAGCAGCAATACTTATAAATAATTTGGTGGGCTTGTCTTTTAAAATAGAATGAATCATGCAGGCATTATAAAATGAACAAATATTTGAGCAATCAAAAAAAGTACGGTTGTAATAATTCTCCAAGCTGGCAGTCCCGAATCTTGTTTTCGGATAAACAACCAAAACAAGTAAATGTTTTCTAATAAGGTTAGAAAGGGTGCAATAAACCATCCCAAAATAACAATTGCAGAACTAAATGGCACTATCATATCGTTAAACCCAGTCCCCAATTTTACACCTCTCACATAAATACAGATACAAAACAATATATTACAAATAAATGTAATTTTAGAGTAAAAATGATATTTCTTCATGATTCGAATAATACCCTAAAAATACGTGTAAGTTGTTTATTTTGAAGGATTGAAAGAATATTTTAAGCTAAATTTTGTTAGGTTTGTAACACCTGAAAATCAATACACATGAAGCAGTTGAACCTGAAATCAATAGTTCCCCATTTAATAGCCGTTGGCATTTTTTTAATGGTTGCTGTAATTTATTGTAAACCCATTTTAGAAGGCAAAGTATTACAACAATCGGATGTGGTTCAGTGGAAAGGAATGGCACAAGATGCATTGAAAAGTAAAGAAGTAACAGGTTCGCTTCCCTATTGGACAAATGGCATGTTTGCAGGTATGCCCGCCTATCAAATTACGGGGATCATTCCATTTGCATTTTCACTAGGTAAATTAGACGCGCTATTTCAAATGGGCTTACCTGAACCCATGGGTTATTTTTTCTTGGCATGCCTTGCTTTTTATTTTTTATCGCAGGTATTGGGTGTTCATTTTTTAATTGGTATTGTGGGGGCGCTGGGATATGGTTTTGCAACCTACAACCCTATAATTGCCATTGTAGGACATATTACCAAATTACACGCCATTGCCTACATGCCATTTTTTATAGGATCATTAATTCTTGTATACGAACGAAAATTTCTATTGGGCCTCATACTGCTTGCTATTGCTAGTACTGAACTTTTTGGTTGTAACCACCTTCAAATTGCATACTACACTTTCATTATTGCAGGATTTATTTCGCTGTATTACTTAATCGTTTGGATCAAGGCAAAAACGTACAAATCAATTCTACAATGTTTTGCAGGTGCTGCTATTGTAATTCTCTTAGGTATTTTAAGTAACGCACCGATGCTTTTTAGTACCTATAATTATGGAAAAGCTTCTATTAGAGGTGGCTCTGTACTTGCAAAAGCAGATGGCACCAAAGCCACCGAAGGGTTAAGTAAAGCCTATGCATTAGATTATAGCATGCTTAAACCAGAGCCACTTGTACTTTTATTCCCAAATATATATGGTGGTGGAAGCGACCCTAACAATATTGATCCAGCTGGCTCAAAGGCGATAGAGGCATTGCAAAGTATGCCTCAACAAGTTGCACAGCAATTACAGGGTTATATCCGTTTTTATTGGGGAGGCATTGGTTATACTGCTGGGCCTCCTTACATTGGATTTTTATTTGGACTCCTCGCACTTATAGGATTTGGTTTTAAAAATATCAAACACCGTTTTTGGATAGGTGGAGCAGTTATACTTTCTGTATTACTTTCTTATGGTTTGTATTTCGAAAGCTTTAATGTTTTTATGCTAGACCATTTACCTTTTTACAATAAGTTTAGAGCACCAAGCATGATTATGGTGATTCCTACTTTGTTATTAGGTATGATGGCGTTATTAAGTGCACAAGAAATTGCCAACAAATTTGCAGACAATAAACAAACATTTTTACAAAAAATAAAACCTGCTTTATTCATTACTATCGGTTTATTTTTAGTTGCTTTTTATTTTTATGCAACGCAAAACTTTAAAAGTACTACCGAAGCCGATCTTATACAACAAATTCAACAAATCCCTGACCCTACTCAGCGTGCTGCTTTTGAAGCTCCTGTTGCAAGTTTAGTGGATGGCTTAGCTGCTGACAGGCAGGCTATGTTTTCGTCAGACTTGTTTAAATCACTTGGCTTAGCAGCCCTTTTATTTGTGGCAATATTTTTATACTACAAGAAGTTTTTATCATTTAATATTTTTGTGATAGCCATTGGTTTTGTAGCACTATTTGATTTATTTAAAGTTGACTTACAATATTTTAATGCATCTAATTTTTCGGACGCTGTTGAAGCAGAAGCTAATTTTAATCCAACACCCACCGATGCCGCGTTACTAAAAGACACAAGCTATTACCGTGTATTAGATTTACGTGGTGGGATTAATGGTGCGTTTAATTCGGGTGCTCTTAACTCCTACTTCCACCATAGTGTTGGGGGTTATCACCCAGCAAAACTGAGTATTTATCAAGACTTAATTGAAAATCAGTGGTACAATTTCCCCAATTGTATGCCTACTGCCAATATGTTAAATACCAAGTATTTTATTCAGGGCGATCTCTCAAAAGATACCATTGCCAATCCAGATGCACTTGGTAATGCTTGGTTTGTAGAGCGCGTGTCTTTACAACCAGACGCTGCTGCCGTTATGAAAACGATTACCAGTTTTGACCCAGCTACACTTGCTGTTGCTGAAAAACAAGACTGGAAATTAGATACAGCGTATGCAAAAGATAGTTTAGCTAGCATACGGTTAGTTCGCAAGCAAAATGATCAAATGGATTATGCTACTAGTACAAATACAAAACAACTAGCTGTATTTAGTGAAGTCTATTACCCTTATGGATGGAAAGCATTTATTGATGATAAAGAAACACCTATTTATAAGTGTAACTATTTATTACGAACGATCGAAGTGCCAGCAGGTTCTCATACAATTACTTTCAAATTTGAACCTACCGAAGTAATACTTGCCAATAAACTAGGTCTTGTAGCCGTAAGCTTAGTATGGCTATTAGCCATTGGATCCATTGTATTTTATGCAAGATCTAAATCAAATAAAGTATAATGCTTTCTATTGTTATTTGTAGCTATAATAGAGCGGGTTATATCACTGGCGCACTCTCTAGTTTATACGAGGGTAATGCAAGTTTGCAGGATTTTGAAGTCATATTTGTTGACAATAATTCGTCAGATAATAGTTTGCAAATCGCCAATGATTGGAGAGCAGCGCATCCACTCGGCCATTTTATCATTACTTCCGAAACAAAACAGGGTGCTTCCTATGCGCGTAACACTGGGGCAAAAATGGCAAAGGGTCAATGGCTTTGTTTTATGGATGACGACGCAGTTGCTTTTCCTGATTTTGTACAAAATATTTTGAAGCATATTCTTGCGCATCCTGATCGTGTTGGATTTGGCGGCAGAATAATTCCTCAATATATACCACAGGAGCCTGCTTGGATGAGCTATTATGTATCCTCGATGGTAGGGCATTTTCATTATAGCGAATCTTATACCGCTTTTAAAAATGGCAAGTATCCACTAGAATCTAACATGATTGTCAGAAAAGACATTTACGATAGAGTGGGTGGTTTTAATGAAGCACTTCCGGGTGTTGTTGGTTCTGTAAGAATAGGCGGCGAAGGAAAAGCCCTATTTTATAGCATTATGGAACTGGGTTATATCATTTATTATGATCCATCTATTGTAGTGCATCATATTGTAGAAACCCAAAAGCTTACGCCTATCTATTTATACAATGTGGCGAGTGGCATGGGGCGAGGCGAGAAAACTAGAACTTTGGCTATTGGCACAAAGAGTTATATTAAAAAAATCATTGAATATTTAATGAAACTAGGAGCTGCTATTGTATTAGGCCTAGGTTATACACTTAAAGGCAGGCCGCAACAATTTTGGCCCATCGTAAAGTTTAGAATTGATACCTTAAAGGGACTCATTGGATTGTAAATACTACAATACTTTGTAGAGCTTTTTTACATTTAAAAGTATAGCAGGCATCCATACAGTAAGCTTTAAGCAATTGCCAGCAAATAAGAATGCGTTTTTCTTTTGATTGATGGGATTGGCTAACAGGCAAATAAGCGCTCCCCACATGTAATTGAGGTAATGAAATAAACACCAGCCTAGTCCAAAAACCTTGCGAACCAATAAATGATTGGATACCATGAGTTGTAACCCTTTTTTATCAAATACATGGTTATAATCATTGACCTCACTCCCGCTTGCATTTGAAATATTTACACCCTCTAAATGAACCACACTTAAATTACCATATAATTCTAGTGCGCCTAATTTACCAAGTCGATAACACCATTCTACTTCTTCTCCATACAAAAAAAATGATTCATCGAGCATACCAGCCCTATCAATAGCATCTTTTTTTACCATTAAAAACGCACCAGAAATCCAACCTACTTGCTGGGTGCCAACTGCTTTATCTAAACTTGGTTTAGACACTTGTGCACTAGAACCTATTTTTTTTAAAATAGAACCCCAAATAGGAATTTTTAATAAATAGTTTAATCCTCCACGCATAAAGTGAGACGCGCTGTATTGAGGAAGGCCATCTGGGGTATATAGTTGAACGCCACAAGCGACTGCCTTACTTTGTTGTAAATGATTGTAACACGTGGTTAAACTGTCATCGGTAAAATATGTATCAGGATTTAAAAGCAATACTGTGTCTCCGTTAGAAGCTTCTATGCCCTTGTTGCATGCTCTTGCAAAACCAGCGTTGTAGCCCATTTCAAGCCATGTGATAAATGGAAACTGCTGCTGTAAACTTTGTTGATCACCCTGGTTGGATGCATTGTTCACCACTATCCATTCTATATTTTCGGAAACATAGAACTGCTCAACAGAAGCAAAAAGCTTTGTTAGCCAGGGTGTAGAATGATAATTGACAATTACAACTGAAAGCATGCTTTTTAATGATTGGGTTTGAACAAATAATTAAAAAACATAAGCGACTTAGATAACACACCCATTTTTAAAACAGGTAATGGAATATATTTTTGCAGACCAAGCATATGGCGAATGACAGGTAAAATGGTTTGTTCTTCAACCCCTGTTTCAGTGATATCTTTTACCGAACGAATTGTATAGTTACGCAGTAAGCGCCAATAATAATCATAAATGAAAATATCTTTAAAGGCGTTATTTCCAATTTTAGTGGCAAACCAGATGTTTTCTTTAATAATTACATCTTCGTTATTACGGCAAAAAACGGTGGTTTGATCTTCGTGAAGTCCAATGCTTACCAAATGCTGATCAAGATATTTATAGGTGTGCCCCGCTTCTAATAACTGAACATAATAATCTACATCTACGAGCCAAATATAGGCCTCGTCATACCTAACAGTTACCTTACTACGTAACATAGTATTACTAGGTGGCCCAATAACGTTTGCCCTTACCAAATGATTCGGATGCTTTTGCATATCTTTTAGTAAGGATGGAATGGCTTGTAATGCTAATATTTGACCATCTAGCTGGATGGCAGTATTTCTACAAAAAACAAAATCTACATTTGGGTTAGCATCAAAAGTTTGCACATAGGTTTCAATGGCATTATTCGATTCAAACCAATCGTCTTGATGCATCAGCATATACAACTCGCCAGTTGCTTTGTTAAGCGCGTTGTTCCAATTAATAGGGCTTTTTAATGCTGGCTGGTTGTGATAATATTTAATAGAGATGCTAGAATTGTAAGATTCTATTGCTAATTTTATATCTTGGTTGGGAGAATCATCAGAAATGACAATTTCAACCTGCTTGTAGGTTTGCTTGAGCACCGATTCGATGCAACGAACAACATATTCTGGCTTTTTATAAGCAGGAATACATATAGATACAAGTGGTTGATTCATTAATGAAACGTAATTATGGGCTTGATTACAAATATACTGCAAGGCATTAGAAAAAACCTCAATTGGACTGAGGCCAAAACCAGGTTTGCACCTATTCCATGGGTTACAGGAAAAATTATCAAGCATGAAGATGATTCCACCCTTAAATTAAGAAACCTCGGTCCGGTATCCGTTTTATATAAAAGACCTTACGAACTCCTTAAAACGTATAAAGAAATATTTGTATGTGAAATATACCGTTTTGAAACTTCAAGCCCAAATCCAATTATTATCGATTGTGGTGCAAATATTGGTATTAGTAGTTTGTATTTTAAAACGATTTACCCAAATGCGACACTCATCGCTTTTGAACCAGATGAAAGCTTAGCCAATATCTTTCAAAAAAATATGCAGCAAAATGGTGTTGATCATTTCACACTACACAAAGCAGCAGTTTGGACAGAAAACGGAACTATTTCTTTTAACAATAAGGGTTCGGAAGCAAGCAGTATCGATGTTTCTGGAAATTCGAACACGACTGTCCCTACCTTACAATTAGCTTCTATATTAGCGGAACACCCAACAATTGATTTATTAAAAATTGATATTGAAGGGGCTGAATATCCTGTAATTCAGGATTGTGTTTCCGAACTATATAAAGTACAACATTTGTTTATCGAATACCATGGTTTAGCAAGCGAAACTTACAAACTAGAAACCATCTTACGTATTGTTTCGGAAGCTGGATTTAAGTGCTACATTAAAATGGCTGCCGACAATTTAGATATGCCTTTTTATCAGAAACAAACAGGTACTATCTACGATGTTCAACTTAATATATTTTGTTACCGGTAAATCAAACCCATATGACAAACCCACACATCAGTGTAGTTATTCCTTGTTATAATGATGGTAAATATTTACCTGAAACCATTGCTACATTAAAGCAGCAAACCTATACCAATTTTGAAATCATAGTAGTGAATGATGGCTCTACCGATGAAACCACGATTACCTATTTAAATACTTTACATACCGATCCACAAATTCAAGTTATTCATCAGGCTAATGCGCGTATGTCAGCGGCTAGAAACACCGGCGCTAAACATGCCAAAGGCGTTTATATTGCTGCACTAGATGCCGATGATTATTTTGATAACACTTTTTTTGAAAAGGCATTAGCGGTTTTTGAAAAAGAGCCACAAACGGCGGTAGTAACTAGTTATATCCGTTTTTTTGGCAACAAAACAGGCAGTTCAAAACCAAGAGGTGGTAGGGCTGCCAACTTTTTATTTTCCAATCAATGCCCCGCATGTGCCATGGTTAAAAAATCATTGTGGGATGAAGTAGGCGGATACGATGAAGCCATGAAAATGGGTTACGAAGATTGGGAATTTTATATTCGAATTGCGCAAAAAAACTTAAACGTGCATGTAATACCAGAGCACTTATTGTATTACAGACAAACCCATAAATCTACGCTAGCCAACGATACTATTCCTAATAGAGCTGCACTCATCGGCTACATAGTAGACAAGCACAAAGATTGGTACCTCGCCAATTTAAAAACGCTAATTGATCATAAAGAAGTGATTTACACCGAAAACAGGGTGTCGTTTCAATACATCTGGAAGTTTATAAAAAATAGATTTACAAAAAACTATAAGTAGTTTTTATAAAAGAGATAAAAACTGCGCCATCCCCTCTTTTTTAGCTGCATCTAATGTATAGCTAATGTTTTTTGTAAAATAAGTATGCAAATCATAGCTGTTATTATCAGCAGAAAGCTGTTCAATTACCGTATCTATATTTGATAACCCTAGCGCATTGGCTTCATTAAACGAAGCAATAAAACCAGCATCCAATTGCTTATTAGACACCCAAGTAGCAAATACAAATGGCTTACCTGTATAACCAATCCAAGCTTCTGCTAAATCATACCTAAAAGGATAGCTATCGTATTTATCAAGTGCCCTATCTCCTATAATTACGGCTGCTGTGGTGCCGTCAATTAAATCGATAAAATGTGTGGGGGCTTCTAACAGCAAAACTTCTTTTTTCCAATAATTCTTTAATAAAATCCTCGCAAGATTCACCGAGGTTTTACTTTGGTAATCTAAATACAAGGTTTGTATTTGCTCCATAGGCACTTTACTAAAAATACACACCGACGCAACCGGGCCCGTTGCACCAATACAATAATTGGAAATAATATGCGCTTCTGGTAAACGAGGGATTAAAGCTACTGGTACGAGTCCAATATCAATGGTATGATCGTGTAGTGCCCGAGCCAAATTAGCCGGATAATCTTCCATTAATTCGATGCTTTCAGATACGGCGTGATGCTGTAAACCATAGAGTAATGGCTTTGTATTTAAATAACTTACAGCTCCAACACGTATTTTTTTGCTCAATTGAAGTAGATTTGCATGCAAAGAAACAATAATTACCCATTAATCGATATCAAATTATGGAATTAAGCCAATTAACCGCTATTTCGCCAATTGATGGCCGTTATAGAAAACAAGTACAACAATTAGACGAATATTTCTCTGAATTTGCACTTATTAAATACAGGGTGATTGTTGAAATCGATTATTTTATTTTTTTAGCGGACAAAAAGTTTTTTAAACTACCCGCAAAAGCAAAAACGTTCTTGCTAGATCTAAAAGATAATTTTAGTGAAGCGGACGCAAAAATCATTAAAGAAATTGAAGCCACTACCAACCATGATGTTAAAGCGGTAGAATATTTTTTAAAGATTCAATTAGACAAAGCGAGTTGTAGTGAATTAAAAGAGTGGATCCATTTTGGTTTAACGTCTCAAGACATTAATAATACAGCCATTCCATTAAGCTGGAAAAATAGCATGGAATTTGATTATTTGCCTGCCCTTATTAATTTAATGCAGCATATTCAAGACCTTGCCGTAAGCTGGAAAAACATTCCTTTACTTGCTAGAACCCACGGCCAACCTGCCTCTCCTACCAAATTGGGTAAAGAGTTTATGGTTTTTGTAGAGCGCATTCACAACCAAGTAGCGCTATTTTTAAATATCCCGTATGCTGCTAAATTTGGTGGTGCTACCGGTAATTTTAATGCACACCATATTGCTTTTCCAAAAAGAAACTGGGTAGAATTAGGCAACGAATTTGTAGAGGATAGACTTGGACTTCAACGTATGCAGTTTACCACTCAAATTGAGCATTACGATTATTTTGCGGCCCATTTTGATAATTTAAAACGCATCAATAATATTTTGATTGATATGTCAAGAGATATTTGGACATACATATCTATGGATTACTTTAAGCAAAAAACAAAAAAAGGGGAAGTTGGATCAAGTGCGATGCCACATAAAGTAAACCCTATCGATTTTGAAAATGCAGAAGGCAATTTAGGCATGGCAAATGCTCTATTAGAGCACCTTTCCGCTAAACTACCGGTGAGTAGACTGCAAAGAGATTTAACCGATTCTACCGTACTACGTAACATTGGAACACCAGTAGCGCATATGACCATCGCTATAAAATCTATCGAAAAAGGACTGGGTAAATTGGTGTTGAACGAAGCTAAACTAAAAGCTGACTTAGAAAACAATTGGGCGGTGGTAGCCGAAGCCATTCAAACCATTTTACGTAGAGAAAACTACCCTAACCCTTACGAAGCTTTAAAAGATTTAACCAGAGGTAATAATAGTATCGATAAAAAATCGATTCACGCTTTTATTTCAAAACTAAAAGTTAGTGCAGCTGTTAAAGCAGAATTGAAAAAGATTACACCTCATAATTACACGGGTATCCATCCTAAATATTAATTCATTTTGTACATAAAAAAAGCGGCACCAGTTTTGATGCCGCTTTTTTATTTGAAAACGATTAAACTATTGTTTCACAGGAGTATTTACAACCGGAGCTGGTTTAGTCCAAGAACTAATGTCTAATTTTTTAGCATTTGGATATACTTCATCTAGTGTGTTACCATCATACAAACGACCATTTTTAAGTACGTATTGAATCTTGTTTGTATTTCTGATATTGGTTAAAGGATTGTCATTCATGATTACTAAATCGGCTAATTTACCTGATTCAATACTTCCTAAATCTTTATCTAATCCAAGTGCTTCTGCCCCAAGTATAGTAGCGGTTTTAAGTACATTAAGTGGTTTCATACCTCCACTAGCAATACTCCAAAGCTCCCAGTGGTAACCAAGTCCTTGTAATTGTCCATGACTTCCTACGCCCACTAAACCGCCCTGATCAACAATACTTTTTAACCCTTCGGCATGTTTTTGAAACACATGATCTTCTGGTGTAAACCATCCACCTAAACTACCTGCTCTTCTCGCTGCTTTTTGATTGAGCTCTTCGTAAGGGGTAAAACGGTTCAATTTTGGATCGTGTAATGGACTTTCGGTGGTATAGTAAAAGTTTTCAGCCCATGGTCCACCATACGCAACAATCAATGTTGGCGTTAAGGTTATTTTGCTCGTTGCAAAAGATTTGGTAACGTCTTTATATAAAGGATAAATAGGTAAAGAGTGTTCCATGCCCGGATAACCATCCAGCATATGCGTCATATTGATTTTAAAATCAAGTCCACCCTCTGTGGTAGGCATCAATTTTTGCTCTTTTGACGCCATAATAATCCATTGTCGTGCTTGTCTGTTTCCGGTTAAGTACATTTTGATGTACTGTGTTTTGTAATATTTACTATACTGCTCTAATACTTTTTTGGTTTGATCATAGCTCTGTAAATTATACATCCAGTAACCTACGCCAGGGCCAGTGCTATAAATTCTTGGACCAGGAATTTGACCAGCATCTACCATGTCTCCATAAGTTAACACATCGGTTGTAGCCGTTTGTGGGTCGCGCGTAGTAGTAACTCCATAGGCAAGGTTGGCTGCATATAACCAAACATTGTTTTTATGTAAGCCCCAAAAAGGCCACATATGTGAATGGGTATCAACAAAACCAGGCGTAATGGTTTTACCTGCACAATCGATGGTTTTAGTTCCCGCAGGTACTTTAATAGAACCTGATTTTCCAACCGATTGTATGCGGTTGTTCACCACTAAAATATCGCCACGCTCTATCACTTCATCACCACGCATAGTAATGATTCGTGCATTTTTAAATAAAATAGTTCCCGAAGGAATATCTTTTTGGTAGAATACTTTTACTTGTGTTTCATGAGGCGCATATTTTTCCTTCTTCTTTAACTCGGCGTTGTAAATACTATCTGCTTTTACTCTTACAGTATCTGCTTTTGCAATTGTAGCGAGTGAGTCTGCTAATTTTTTTGCAGCCGGACCTGCTAATTTTAATGCTGCTGTACTATCTGCGATTCTTTTTGTTTCTGATTTTTTTGCCGTTTTTACAGAGTCTTCTACAAATTTAGCACGCTCTACATCGTATACCCAGTGGCCATTTCCTAAGCTCCAATGTGCTTTTTTACCATTTGCTTCCCAAGCTGGAAACTCACCACCAATTTCAGTTAATTGACGCGCAGGGAAACTACTATTTTGTGGCGACGCCACAGAAATCGAAGGTGTTTTACCTGCTTCTGGAATTGTAACAACATACACGTTGTTGTTTACCTGCGCAAGGGCTAGATCCCCTTTTGGTGCCATTAAAATAATATCTGCTGAGCTTGGCATTTGTTGAGGTTCTTTTTCACCCGCAGATTCTGGAAGCATACAATTGTTAATGGGCTCTAAATTGGTTCTAGATTTACCCATAACATATCCATGATCCGCATCTGCAACAGAACCATACGTTGTAATGCCAGAGACACGCGCATGTGTTTTGCTATCGGTACCATCCCATCGAATAGATAATAAAGTTCCGCCACCACCATTTAAAAATACACGCTCTGTATTGGTTGTAAAATGAATATTTCCTCTTCCATTTGCATTGTCAATTAAATGCTCCACGCCACCAACAGGATCTATCCAATTGATAACTGCTTCAGAACCATTGTATGAGGGTGACTCTGCATCTTTAAATATTCGATTGGGTGCTTTAAAATAAGCAATACGGTTGTTATAACTCCAAGCGGGTTGTGCATAATAGGCAGCGTCGGTGCTAATCTTTTTTACATTCGAACCATCTACATTCACCGTATACAAACTACCACCCTCATTGTCTTTCCATGTTACAAATGCAAGGGCTGTACCACTTGTATTCCATGCTGGCATGGCTTCTACAAAATTATGATTGGTAATACGCTTTGGCGTTCCATTTGGATAATCCATTACATATAAACGGTTTAAAGAAGTAAATGCAAGTTTAGAACCGTCTGGACTAGGCACTGCATCTCTAATTTGTGAACCAAGGGCATATGCCGAATCTTTAACAGGATAATTAAAATAAAGCCTAGGTCCTACTTCTAAATTTACGTTCGCTTCAAAGGCAATTTCGGTAGGCGTTTCTTCTGCTACAGATAATTTCCAAATTTTACCACCATAACTCGCTAATAAATATTTAGAATCTGGTGTAAAAGTCATACCAGGTAGCACACCGAGTGGCGCAATACTTTCTTGGTCATCTCTTTGCACAGGATATGCCAACCACTTTTCTTCTCCATTTAAAAGATTACGTAAAACAAGACCCGTTTTATCTTGGTAACGTGAACCGTATACCATCCATTTTCCATCTTTACTTAAGGTTGGTGTAAATGCAGAACCATACCTTGAAGTAACGGTATTGTACTCTCCTTTTTCTCTATTGTAAACACCAATTTGATATTGTGGAAGTAATGCATTGTAATTCCAAGAGCCATTACGCTGGCTATAATAAATGAGTTTTCCATCGGCACTGATATTTGGATCAATGGTTTTTAAATTACCGGGTTGATCATTGAGTTGAATACCACCACCACCATCTACATTGTACATCCATAAACGAGGTGTTCTTCTACCCTTTGCAGCAATAATATACTTTCCATCAGGAGTCCAAATTGCATTGACATAATCATCCACATTGGTTTTTGTTAACTGAATGGTATCTTGTTTTTCAAAATCCAGTATCCAAATATTATCAGCACCACTTCTATCACTGGTAAAGAGTAATTTTTTCCCATCGGGGCTAAATCTTGGATGTGCATCGAAGGCAAGACCTTTAGTAATTTGCTTTGCTTTACCACCATCCACCTGAACGGTATAAATATCTCCCATCATATCAAAGGCAATAGTTTTGCCATCCGGAGAGATATCTAAACTCATAAACGTTCCTTCTTTGGTATCAAAGTTTATGGTACGTTCTGCCTTTAATGGAAGGTCTTTAAAGCTTGTATAAACGGTACTATCTTTTGTTTTTTGCGCATGCGCAACAACAAATAAAAAGAGGCCGCTACATAAAAGATAGATTTTTTGCATAGGGTGGATTTTAATGATTTGGAGTTTAAATATAAGAATTTACTATTTGCCAAAACGTTTTTTAAGCGCTTGAAGCGCGTCGTTAACACTGAGTGAAGACAGGTCTTCATTGGGAGCAGGTTTAGGAGCTGTTGGCCTATTAGAAGCTGATTTAGTAGGTGCATTTTCAGTTTGCTTGATAGACAGGGCAATACGTTTACGTGCAATGTCTATTTCCGTCACTTTTACCTGTACTTTTTGACCGAGTTTTAAAAACTCGGAAGGGTCGGTAATGTATTGGTGTGCAATTTCACTCACATGTACAAGACCGTCTTGCTTTACACCAATGTCTACAAAGGCACCAAAACGGGTAATATTGGTTACCTGACCAGGCACCACCATGCCCACTTGTACGTCTTCAATTTTATAAATATTGGCAAAACTAAATTGCTCAATTTCTTTACGCGGATCAAGTCCTGGTTTTTTTAATTCATTTAAAATATCCTTGATAGTATGCTCTCCAAAATTTTCGGAAATATATTTTTTAACATCAACGGATCCAATCACGGATGTATTACCAATTAAATCTGCAATGGCAATATTGGCATCTTTCGCAATCGAAGCAACAATAGAATAGGCTTCTGGGTGCACAGCACTTGCGTCTAGTGGATTTTCCGCCTCTACAATGCGCAAAAATCCAGCACATTGTTCGTACGCCTTATCCCCAAGCCTTGGTACTTTTTTTAATTGTTCCCTGCTGGTAAAACCACCAATTTCTGTTCTGTAATTGATGATATTTTCGGCTACTGGGCCCGTAACACCACTCACATATTTTAATAAATGTTTACTGGCAGTATTTACATTAACACCTACTTGGTTTACGCAACTTATTACGGTTTGATCGAGTCTTTCTTTTAATCTAAACTGATTTACATCATGCTGGTATTGTCCTACCCCTAGGCTTTTAGGATCAATTTTTACGAGCTCTGCAAGTGGATCCATCAGGCGTCTACCAATACTTACCGATCCTCTCACCGTAACGTCTTTGTCCGGAAATTCTTCTCGTGCAGTCTCCGATGCCGAGTACACAGACGCGCCATCTTCATTTACTAAATATATAGGTAAGCCTAGTTGTAATTTTTGAATAAAAATTTCTGTTTCTCTACCTGCTGTTCCATCCCCAATAGCAAAAGCTTCTACCCCATAACTTTTTACTAAACTTCTAATGGTATGTTCGCTTTGGTCGAGTCTATTGTTTTCATGAATATAAATAAGTTCGGTTTGTTGCAGCATCCCTTTTTCATCGAGGCACACTACTTTACAACCCGTTCTATAACCTGGATCAATGGCGAGTATTTTTTTACTTCCAAGTGGTGCACTTAATAAAAGCTGACGCAAATTTTCGGCAAAAACATTGATCGCTTCTTCATCTGCTTTTTGTTTTAACGCGGTTCGATATTCTGTTTCTAAACTAGGTTGTAAAAGTCTGCGATAGGCATCTTTAACTGATTTTTTCACGTGCTCTCGCCATGGACTTAAATCTTGTAAATAAATTGACTCTACAAGCGCTAAGGCCTCTTCTTCAATTGGTGCAATACTCATGCGCAACACGCCTTCTAAAAAACCACGCAGTATTGCCATGGTTCTATGCGATGGTATTTTATGAATGGGTTCAGAAAAATCAAAATAGTCTTTGTATTTAATACCTTCTGTTTCTTTATCAGCTAATACTTTGGTTTGAATACATGCTGTTTGTTCAAAGAGTGAGCGCATTTTAGCGCGCACCACATCATTTTCATTTATAAGCTCAGCAATTATATCCCTAGCTCCTGAAAGGGCTTCTTCTGTGGTCGTAATTTTTTCATTGAAATACTGCGCTGCAGTTTGTTCAACGTCTTCTTTACCCTGAGCCAACATAATTGTTGCTAGTGGCTCCAATCCATTTTCCTTGGCCGTTTGCGCTTTTGTTTTTCGCTTTGGCTTATAGGGTAAATAAATATCTTCAAGTGCAGCAAGGGTTGTAGCGTTATCTAATTTTTTTTGCAGCTCTTCAGTCATTTTCCCTTGTTCTGCAATCGCTTTTTCAATAAACTCTTTTCGTTCTGTAAATGTTTTTAAAAATTTAGAAGCTTCCTCAATTTGTTGAATTTGAACTTCATCTAAACCACCTGTTTTGTCTTTACGGTAACGGGCAATAAATGGAATGGTTGCCGCCTCACTAAATAAATCTAAAACCGCTTGAACCTGTGTAACCTTGATATTTAATTGTGAGGCAATAATTGGAGCAAAAGAACCCATAAATACACTTGAAATTTTTAAATTAATTAATGTCGTTTGATCAATTCGGAAATGAGTGTTTTTCCATTATTCTGAATCACGAGATCCAAAATTTGCGCAGTGGCTTTTGCATCACCCCCAGCTCTATGTCTATTTTCAATTTGAATATCTAGCGTACGACATAAATGACCCAATCCATACTTTTTATGACCCGGAAAAGCTTTTCGGCTAAGCCTAATAGTACACAATTTTGGCACTTCTAACTGATAACCAGCAATTTGTAAGTGGTAATGCACAAAAGAATAGTCGAAATTGACGTTATGTGCCACAAAAACCCTGTTTTCCAATAAATTAAAGATATTGGCCGCCACTTTATCAAAGGATGGTGCCGCTGCAACCATTTGGTTACTAATACCGGTCATATTCGCTATGAACGGGGGTATAGGCTGGTGCGGATTGATGAGTGTTTCATAGACACCCTCTATTTGCTCCCCATCATGTAATACAATGGCTATCTCGGTTATCCCATGTTGCGACGGGAATCCCCCTGTGGTTTCTATATCAACGACTGCAAATTTCAAAACACTGATTTGAGGGCCCAAATTCGCTTTTTTACAACTCCGATACAAATAAAAAAAAACACCCCCATTTTTTGTACTTTCGCAACAAAGTTTTGAGCATGGAATTGAGTAAGAATTATGTCCCAAATGAAACGGAAGCGAGATGGTACCAACATTGGCTATCAAAGGGTTATTTTAAAAGCACCCCTGATAGTCGTGAGGCATATACCATTGTAATGCCCCCGCCCAATGTTACAGGCGTTTTGCATATGGGCCATTGCTTGAACAATACCATTCAGGATATATTAATTAGACGTGCACGTATGCAAGGTAAAAATGCCTGCTGGGTGCCCGGAACCGACCACGCTTCTATTGCGACAGAAGCAAAAGTAGTGGCCATGCTTAGAGAGCGTGGGATTACCAAATCAAGTTTATCTAGGGACGAATTTTTAGCCTACGCTTGGGAATGGAAAGAAAAATATGGAGGCATCATTTTACAACAGCTAAAAAAAATGGGCTGTAGTTTAGACTGGGACCGTACTGCCTTTACCATGGATCCGGATTATTACAAGTCAGTCATTCAAGTGTTTTTAGACCTTCACAAAAAAGGACATATTTATAGAGGTAAAAGAATGATTAACTGGGATGTTAAAGCAAAAACGGCCCTTTCTGACGAAGAAGTTATTTACAAAGAAGTTCAGAGTAAATTATACCATATCAAATATGCCATCGAAGGCAGCAATGATTTTGTAACGGTTGCCACCGTAAGACCAGAAACCATTTTTGGTGATACAGCTGTATGTGTGAATCCACTGGATGAACGCTACAAGCACCTACATGGTAAATTTGTTTTTGTTCCTTTAATTAATAGACGTGTTCCTATTATTACTGATGAATACGTTACGCTAGATTTTGGAACAGGAGCTTTAAAAGTGACGCCAGCGCACGATATCAACGATTATCAATTAGGCCAGAAATATAATTTAGAAGTGATTGATACCCTCAACGATGATGGTACCATGTCGGAAGCAGCACAATTTTTTGTAGGTGAAGATAGACTTGATGTGCGTAAAAAAATGGAGGCGGTTTTATCCGAAGCAGGACTTTTAGATAAAGTAGAGGCCTACACCAACCAAGTAGGTTTTTCAGAAAGAACCGATGCCATGGTAGAGCCAAGGCTTAGTTTGCAGTGGTGGGTTAGTATGAAAGATATTGCGACACCTGCGCTACAATCTGTAATGGAAGAAGCCATTCAATTTCATCCAGCTAAGTTTAAAAACTTGTACCGCCACTGGATGGAAAATATTAAAGATTGGTGTATTAGTAGACAACTTTGGTGGGGGCACCGTATTCCAGCATGGTATGCACCTGATGGAAACGTTGCTGTTGCCGCTAATGCGGGTGATGCACTTGTAATCTTACAGGAAAAAAATGCTGGGCTTACCCTCGCAGATATTAAACAAGATGAAGACTGCCTTGATACCTGGTTTTCAAGTTGGTTATGGCCTTTTGAAGTATTTAAAGGATTGTCTAATCCGGGCAATGAAGAAATCAAATATTACTATCCAACACAAACACTTGTTACGGCTCCTGAAATCATATTTTTTTGGGTAGCGCGTATGATTATGGCGGGACATGAATACATGGATCAAAAACCTTTTGAGCATGTATATTTTACAGGTATTGTAAGGGATAAGCAAGGCCGAAAAATGAGTAAGAGCCTGGGCAATTCACCAGACTTATTAGCACTTATAGATGTGTATGGTGCAGACGCTGTACGTTTTGGCATTATGATTGCTTCACCTGCTGGTAATGATATTTTATTTGACGAATCAGCACTTGAACAAGGCCGAAACTTTAACAACAAGCTTTGGAATGTACTTAAACTCGTTCAGGGTTGGGGCAATAGAACAGACGCCCAAGTAGATGCAAAAAATGAAAAATTTGCAATGGATTGGTTTGAAAATAGGCTCTCTCAGGTTCAACAAGAAGTAGACGTTTTACTCAACGGATTTAAATTATCGGAAGCATTAAAAACTATTTACTCACTTATATGGGATGATTATTGCAGCTGGTATTTAGAATGGATTAAACCAGGTTTTGAGCAACCTATTTCAAAAGAAGTGTACGATAAAACAGTTGCCTACCTGAATGAAATGATGCACATGCTGCATCCATTTATGCCATTTATCACCGAAGAAATTTATCATTTGGCTAAGGCTCAATCAGATGATCTTTGTAATAAAATAGCCCCCAAATTTGCTAGTCCCAATAATTCAATTGTAGCAGGTGGTGAACTATTAAAACAAGTAATATCTGCACTGCGTGATGCAAGAAATAAGAATCAATTAAAGCCAAAAGATACTATCACGCTGCATATACAAACAGCTAATACTGATACCTACAAATCCATTGAATCTATTTTGTGCAAACAAGTAAATGCAACAAGTATAGAATATACCAATAGTAGTGTTGACAATACCATTGTTGTAGCTGTCGAAAAAGATAAATTTTTTATTGGAACCAGCATTGAGCTTGATGCCACTGCATTAAAAGCAACACTGTTAGCAGATTTAGCGTATCAAAAAGGATTTTTAGAAAGTGTATCAAAAAAATTAAGCAATGAACGTTTTGTGCAAAATGCAAAGCCTGAAGTGGTGGCATTAGAGCAACAAAAACAAGCAGACGCTATTGCAAGAATTGCTACCATCGAAGAAAGTTTACAATCCTTATAATCTCTCAGTTATATGATGCGTAAACTATTGTTACCAGTAACCCTACTTTTTTTATTGGTTGCAAATAATATGCAGGCGCAATCATTAAGTGAAATTAACACGTTAAGGCGCATTAATCCGGATAATCCAAATAGTGCTGCTTGGACGAATTTGTCAAGCACTTCTAAATATATTAGCGTTGGCGTGCCTGTTGGTTATATTGTGGCAGGCCTTATTCATGACAACAAAGCGTTAAAGCAAAAAGCTGCTTATACGGCGGCAACCATATTGTTTAACACAGCTACCACTACCCTTTTAAAAAATGTGGTAAAAAGAGATAGACCCTACAATACCTTCACGGGAATATTTCCAGATAAATTAGAAACCGATTATGCTTTTCCTTCGGGGCATACATCATCTGCTTTTGCAACAGCAACTTCACTTGCGCTAACAACAAAAAAATGGTACGTAACAGTTCCTGCGTTAGCATGGAGTGCAGGGGTTGGTTATTCCCGCATATATTTGGGACAACACTACCCTTCTGATGTTATCATGGGTGCGCTTGTGGGCAGTGGTTCTGCTATCATTTGCCACTGGGCTTCTAAACAATTATTAAAAAGAAAAAAATCCAAAACGCTACCCATTCAATAATGTCTAGTACTTTACATATTAGAGCAGCAAATGTAAATGATATTGCTACCATAAGAGAAATTGCAACCATTACATGGCCCGTAGCTTATGGATCATATATTAGCAAAGAGCAACTTGATTACATGCTAAATATGATGTACAGTGATGATTCATTACTAGATCAAATGAACAAGGGGCATCAGTTTTATATAGCTGAACAGCATTCGATAACTATTGGATTTGCATCTGTATCAAAAGAAGAAGACAATACTTGTAAGCTCAACAAATTATATGTTTTGCCTACGGCGCAAAAAACAGGTGCTGGAAAAGCATTGTTACAAAAGTCCATTGATTACGCAATATCCCATGAAGCAATTTGTTTGTTTTTACAAGTAAACAAGCAAAACAATGCACAGGAATTTTATCGAAAGCATGGATTTAGGGTTAGAGAAGCTTCTATACTAGATATTGGCGAAGGCTATATCATGGATGATTATATCATGGAACTTGTTTTTACGAGTTAGTAAACAAGTACGTGTGTTTGTTTGATAATACCCATTACAAATACACTTTGTACATGACCAATATTATCTGCCTCACTTAATTTATTTACGTGGAAATTATAGTAGTCATCCATATTTTCTGCTACTACTTTTAGCATAAAATCAAATTCCCCAGAAATATTATAGCACTCAATAACTTCGTGCATTTCTAAAATACTTTTGATAAAACGAGCACCCGCATTTTTGTTGTGTTGCTTCAGAGATACATAACAAATAACGGTTAATCCCTTTTTAACTTTGTACGGATTGACAAGTGTTGCGTACTGGGTAATCACGCCTTCCTCTTCTAGCCTTTTAATGCGTTCATGAACGGGTGTTGTACTTAACCCCACATTATCAGCTATTTCTTTCACTGTTACCCTTGCGTTGGCTTGTAAGAGCCTTAAAATAGCGAGGTCTTTACTATCTAAACCACTAATAACAGTGGATTCCTCTTTTTGAATG
>CAJBRT010000027.1 GCA_903958045.1 uncultured Bacteroidota bacterium
CTAATGTTTTAAAAAATGCCACCGGCTACAACCTTACCCAATTGATTGTTGGTAGCGAAGGTACACTTGGCATTGTTACTAAAATTGTACTCCGCTTAATACCACATCCAAAGTATGATTTATTAATGCTTGCTCCTTTCAATAGCCTCGAAAAAGCAAGCGAAGCAGTAAGTGCCATTTTTAGAGCGGGCATTACACCAAGTGCCATGGAGCTAATGGAAATTGACGCCATTACCCTTGCCACTAAATTATTAGATAGTACAGCGGTACAATTAACAGATGGACTTGCGGCACATTTAATTATAGAAGTAGATGGTAATAATCTAGACGTTTTAATGAATGAGATGGAAGCCATTTCAGAAGTATTAAACAACTACGAAGTAGGTGAAATTTATTTTGCAGAAGACGCGGAACAAAAAAATGAACTTTGGAAAATTCGCCGAAAAGCAAATGAAGCAGCTGTTATGGCTGGCTTTACCATCGAAGAAGACGCCGTTGTACCAAGAGCCGAACTACCTAAACTCATTAAAGGCGTTAAAGAAATTGCAGCAACGGGTGGCTTTAAAGTAGTTTGTTATGGTCATGCGGGTGACGGTAATTTGCATATTCGTATCAACCACCCTACCATTAAAAATAGCTACAACAATCCTGAAATGACAGCTGCACTGATGCCGCTATTTGAACTGATTGCAAATTTAGGCGGTACCATTAGTGGTGAGCATGGCGTAGGACTGATTCAAAAACCATTTTTGAAAACTGTTTTTTCTGAAACGCATTTGAGACTTATGCGTTCTATTAAACAAACGTTTGACCCCAACAATATTTTAAACGCAGGTAAGATTTTTGACTAAATAGTTTTCTTAAAAACTTTGAAGTAGGGTCATCGCCTCCTTAGCAGTACTTGCTACCATTAATCGGTGCTCAATATTTTCATATAAAAAGCCTTGCGCTTGCATCATGCGCATATGTGCCATTAGGTTATCATAAAATCCATTACAATTAAGCAAGATGATTTTCTTGTCATGTATTTTTAAGGTATTCCATGTTAGCATTTCAAAAAGTTCATCGAGTGTACCATTGCCCCCTGGCATAATAAGTGCAGCATCGCAAAGTTCATACATCATCTTTTTTCTTACATGCATATCTGCTACCACATGTAATTCTGTTATTCCTTCGTGTTGGTGTTCCCATGCAAGTAACAATTCAGGAATCACTCCAATCACTTTTACGCCGGCTGCCATTGCTCCATTGGCTACCGCACCCATTAAGCCCTTATTTCCTCCTCCATAAACAAGACTCATACCTGCTGCACCGAGTAAATTTCCAAAGACTGTTGCCTCCTTTAAAAACTGAGGGTCTAACCCATCTTTGGAACCACAAAAAACAGCCACCGTTTGTATAGACATATATCAGATTCTTATGCGTGAAAAAGGAGCAATATCCTTACCTTTAAGGCCTACAATTTAACAAAAAATAACGATTGCTATGTCGCCCATTGTCTTATTTTCTTTCGTGATCATTTATTTTCTAATACTACTCGTAGTAGCCAAAATCACGGGCAAAAATAGTACCAACGAATCTTTTTTTATTGGCAATAGGAATAGCAATTGGATGCTTGTGGCGTTTGGGATGGTAGGCACTTCACTCAGCGGCGTCACTTTTGTAAGTGTGCCTGGTCAAGTGGGCACCCTTGTGGGTGGCACCAATTACGTTAACGCATTTTCTTATTTACAAATTACACTAGGTTATGTGATTGGTTATTTAACCATCGCATACGTATTACTCCCCTTATATTACAAACTCAATTTAACATCGATATACAATTATTTAAGCACTAGGCTTGGCGTCGCTTCCTATAAAACCGGGGCTTCGTTTTTTATTCTATCCAGAACACTTGGCGCAACAGCCAGACTCTATCTGGTAGTTCGCATTTTGCAAGATGCCATCTTACAAAGTTTCCATGTTCCTTTTTGGGCAACTACCATCATCATCTTACTCATGATTTTGTTATACACCTATGAGGGGGGTGTAAAAACAATTGTTTGGACCGATACCCTTCAAACTTCATGCATGCTGTTAGGGCTGGTAATATGTGTTTTTTATATCCTAAACCAACTGCATGTTGGATTCTTTGAAAGCCTGTCTACCATGGCTGACAAGGGTTATACTAAAATCTTTTTTACGGAACCTTCAAGTAAGTTATTTTTTGTCAAGCAAATATTAGCAGGTGCTTTTGTTACCATCACTATGACGGGTATGGACCAGGAGATGATGCAAAAAAACATTTCAGTAAAGACCTTGAAAGATTCACAAAAAAATGTAATTACACTGGGCTTTACCATGCTAGTGGTTATTACACTATTTTTATTTTTAGGCGGTCTACTCTATTTGTTTGCAAGCGCAAATGGACTCTCCGTTACTGGCGATAAATTGTTCCCAAGCATCGCCCTTGAACACATGCCACCTGCTATGTCCATCATTTTTATTATTGCCTTAATCTCTGCCTTGTTTCCAAGTGCCGATGGTGCCATCACAGCGCTTACCGCTACATTTTGTATTGATATATTGGGCATGCAGCGCAGAGAAGATTGGGATGAGGTAAAAAAGAAAACGATCAGACAACGCATACACATTGGCTTTGCACTTATTTTCTTATTATTTGTAATGGTTTATAAGTGGATTGATAATCCAAGCATGATTGGCGTTATTTTAAAAGTAGCCGCTTACACCTACGGTCCACTATTAGGACTCTTTACTTTTGGTATTCTATTAAAACGTAACGTAGTGGACAAATGGGTGCCACTTGTTTGTATACTCTCTCCTTTACTTTGTTTATTAATTGATACCAATCAAAAAGCGCTATTTGGTTCTTTTGAAATTGGACTGGAACTCCTCATCATTAATGGACTTATTACATTTATAGGGTTACTGCTAATTTCTAAAAAAGAAACCGCGATTTAAAACTAGATGCCAGTTCCATTTATCATAGATCAAGCGATGGCCTATTCGGATGTTTTTACTACACCCGCAGACCCTTTATTGCAAAAGGTTTTAGATGAAACAAGGGCTTCTCACCCAAAAGCGCATATGCTTAGCGGGGAAGTGCAAGGTCAATTTTTAAGCATGTTGTCTTGCATGAAAAAGCCTATGCATATTTTAGAAATTGGCACATTTACCGGATACAGTGCGCTATGTTTAGCCAAAGGGCTTGACGCAAACGGAAAGCTGCACACCATAGAAAATAGAACGGAGGACGCTCAAACTGCTCATCATTATTTTACCCAAAGTAAATATGCGCATCAAATTGAATTACACATCGGTGATGCAAAAGAAATCATACCTACCCTCCCTCAGCAATTTGATCTAATATTTATAGACGCTGACAAAACGGGCTATACCCAGTATTATGAAATGGTAGTACCAAAGCTTGCCAAAGGCGGCATCATCATTGCTGATAATGTTCTTTTCCATGGAGAAGTTTTAGATAAACCTATTTCAGGAAAAAATGCAATAGCCATTCATGCATTTAATGAACACGTTAAAAATGACCCGCGAACTTCGCAAGTTTTATTAACGATCAGAGACGGCATGCTACTGATCCAAAAAAACGAACTATGAAATTAAAATTTATATATACAATTTTGATTGCAACAACTACATCATTAAGTGGTATTGCACAAACTATTGGCATAGAAACCGCAACCTATATCAATCAATTTAAAAACATTGCCATGCAGGAGCAAATTAGAACAGGCGTTCCTGCTGCTATTAAATTAGGTCAAGCCATTCTAGAGTCACAAACGGGAAAAAGTAGGCTCGCAACAGAAGCAAATAATCATTTTGGTATTAAATGTAAAACAGAATGGAGGGGACCAAAAATTTACCACAATGATGACGCCAATGGCGAATGTTTTAGAGTATATGATAATGCAGATGCATCTTATATCGACCACTCAAATTTTTTAAAAACTAGAACACACTATTCATTTTTATTTAAACTAGATATTAGGGATTTCACAAGTTGGGCATTTGGACTCAAACAAGCTGGTTATGCTACCAATCCAAATTATCCTGCACAATTAATCAAAGCAATCAATGATTATGATTTAGCCCAGTACACGCTTATCGCCATAGAGCAAAAGAAAAAAGGAATCGATTTTATCATTACGCCAGCGCCTGCACAAGCAACGGATACGCCAATTAAAGCGGCGCCAGTGGTGCAACCAGCGCCTACTAAGGAGTTATTGCCAGCGCCTGCTCAAGTAATGGATACGCCAATTAAAGCGGCGCCAGTGTTGCAGCCAGCGCCTACTAAGGAGTTGTCGCCGGCACCTACCAAAGAAGTAGCGCCAGCGCCTGCAAAAGAAGTAGCACCTACTCCTACTCCTGCACCAACTCCTGCAACTGTGAGTTTACTTGAAAATACCAAAGTAACCATTAATCATACAAAAGCGGTGCTTGCAACAAAAGGAAGTTCACTACTTGCGATTGCAAACCAACAAAAAATTAGTTTGAGTAAATTGTTTGAGTACAATGAACTTGCTGAAATGAATATTTTAGACCAAGACCGTATTTTATTTTTAGAAAAGAAACAAAAATATGGGGCATCAGAAATACACACCACATTAGGATCGGAAACACTGTATAGTATTGCACAAAAAGAAGGTATTCAGTTGAGTTCATTGCTAGTACTTAATCCATCAATTGAGAAAGACAGCATTTTACCCGCTGGACAAAAAATTAAATTGAGAGCAGAGGCTGCCCAAAAACCAAGTACTAAAAAATCTAAAAAAGGAAAGAAAAAATAAGGATATGTCTACGATTCAATTACACGGAAAAAGTTTCGAAATATTTTTACCAGAAGCACTTATTCAAGAAAAGATTGCTGCATTAGCCACTGAAATCAATGCGGATTATGCTGGTAAAAACCCCTTGTTTATTGCTGTTTTAAACGGCTCCTTCATGTTTGCTTCCGATTTGTTTAAATCCATTACCATAGAAGCAGAAATATGTTTTATCAAACTCGCTTCTTATAAAGGCACTACCTCAACCGGACAAGTAATAACAGCAATAGGCCTAGACATAGACCTTACCAACAGACATATCATTGTTTTAGAAGACATTATTGATACCGGCAAAACACTTCATACCTTTTTGCCTCAACTGCATAACCAACAGCCTGCATCTCTTAAAATTGGGGTACTGCTTCACAAGCCAGATGCAACGGTATTTGAAGTACCTATCGATTACTGTTGCTTTTCAATCCCTAATAAATTTGTGCTAGGCTACGGATTAGACTATGATGGATATGGCAGAAACAGCAAGGATATTTACAAACTTGTTGAATAACGCCAACACCATAAAATAATAAGCGGGTTAATTAAAGGCTTCTTTTACCCGGTCAAAAAAGCTCTTATCTGATTTGCTAGGATTAGGCTTGAAATTATCACTTGCCTGTAATTTTTCTAGCACCGCTTTTTCTTCGTCGGTAACCGATTGAGGCGTCCAGATATTTACATAAATGAGCTGATCGCCCTTTGCATATCCTTGCACTTCTGGAAAACCTTTTCCTTTTAGTCTAAATATCTTACCGCTTTGTGTGCCCGCAGGAATTTTGATTTTTGCGCGACCATCAATGGTAGGCACTTCTACCTGTGTACCAAATACAGCGTCCACAAAATTTAAGTGTAAATCAAACGCCACATTCAGTCCATCACGTTGTAATTCTGGATGCGTTTCTTCTTCTATTTGAATGATTAAATCACCAGGGCTTCCTCCTCTTTCACCAGCGTTACCTTTTCCATTCATGCTTAATTGCATACCTTCTTGAACACCTGCTGGGATATCAATTGAAATGGTTTCCTCACCATACATTCTTCCCTCGCCTTTACAAGTACCACATTTAGCAGTAACAGTCGTTCCTTCCCCATTACAAGACGAACAAGTAGTAACGGTTTGCATTTGACCTAAAAAAGTATTGGTCAATTTACGTACCTGCCCACTACCCCCACAAGAACTACATGTTTGAACGCTGTTTTTATCTTTAGCACCGTTACCACCGCATCCGGTACAAGTAACATGCTTTTTTACTTTTACATTTTTATTGACACCCTTTGCAATCTCTTCAAAATTCAATTTGATTTTAATACGCAAATTACTTCCGCGCTGTCCTCTTGCAGCCCTGCCTCCTCCGCCTCTTGATCTTCCGCCGCCAAAAAAAGAACCAAAAGCATCATCACCAAACATGTCTCCAAATTGGCTAAAGATATCATCCATATTGGAGCTATGAGAAGCGCCACCACCCATTCCCGGTCCAAAAGCATTGTGACCAAACCTGTCATACTTTGCTTTCTTATCGGCGTCACTTAAAATTTCATAGGCTTCCGCAGCTTCTTTAAATTTTTCTTCTGCTTCCTTATCACCCGGATTTCTATCTGGGTGAAATTGCATCGCCACTTTACGGTATGCTTTTTTTATTTCATCAGCAGATGAAGATTTAGATACCCCTAATATTTCGTAAAAATCTCTTTTTGCCATTGCTCATTTATTTTCCAACCACCACTTTTGCAAAGCGGATAATTTTATCATTTAAATAGTAACCTTTAATTATATCGTCAATTACTTTTCCTTTTAGATCCTCGGTTGGTGCAGGAATTTCAGTAATGGCTTCATGCTTTTCCACATCAAAATCCTCATGGATACTCTCCATCACTTTAACACCCTTAGATTGCATAGTTGAACGCAATTTATTAAAAACGAGTTGAATGCCTTCTTTTTGAGCAGCGATATCATCTGAGCTTTGCAATTGCTTTTCGGCACGGTCACAATCATCGAGCAAATCAAGCATTGAAACAATGACGTCTTTGCCAGCCGTTTGAATAAGCTCTAAACGCTCTTTGGATGTTCTTCTTCTATAATTGTCAAACTCTGCCATTAAACGCAGGTATTTATCCTTTTGCTCCTGCAATTCGGCTTCAAGCTTGGTTATTGGATCTTCATCGGCTACTGGCTCGTTTACATGGTCCGTTCCTGGTACATTCTCGTTGGTATTGAGCTCATTTTCAATATTTTGCTCCATTTCGTTTGGTATTGACTCTTCCATAAGGATTGCTTATTGTTTTACCCCATTCTTATGGCAAAAATTTTGCCGTTGCAAAGAAAAGGGAAAAATTGGCAGATTAATCCGCCTTATCTTCGCAGACATGACAAAGTTGTTTCTAAAAAAGAAGATTGCGGGTCGTATCGCAAATGGTCACCCATGGGTATTTGGCAATGAAGTAGACAAAATTGACGGTCCTATTGAGCCGGCAGCTACCGTAGATGTGCATTACGCCGATGGTAAATTTGCAGGCAGGGGCTATATAAACCCAAAATCCCAGATTTTAGTACGCCTTCTCACCAGAAAGCCAGAAACCATTGATGCGGCCTTTTTTCACCGCCGTATTGCAGAAGCCTGGGCTTACCGTCAAAAAATTGGCTACACCGAAAACTGCCGTTTGGTTTTTGGAGAAGCAGATCAAATGCCTGCCCTTATTATTGATAAGTTCAACGACTATTTTGTTTTACAAACCTTGTCATTAGGCATGGATCATTGGAAGCCAGCCATTGTGGAAGCGCTTAACACCATTTTTACCCCAAAAGGTATTTATGAAAGAAACGATGTGCCGGTAAGAGAACTCGAAGGACTCTCTCAAATAAAAGGTTTTTTATCGGAGCCATTTGATACCAATATTATGATCAATGAAAACGGATTACGCTTTCATGTAGATATTGAAAATGGACAAAAAACAGGATACTTTTTGGACCAACAAGACAACCGAAAAGCCATTCAACATATTGTGAAAGGTGCCGACGTTTTAGGTGCATTTACCTATACCGGAACTTTTGAAATTCATGCGGCGCACTATGGTGCAAAATCTGTGTTGGGTTTAGATATTTCTGAAAACGCAGTGGCGCAAGCCAATAAAAATGCGGCACTAAATGGCCTCGCTGATATCTGTAAATTTGAAGCGATGAATGCATTTGACGTACTTAAGCAATGGGGTAAAGACGGTAGACAGTATGACGTTGTAATGCTTGACCCACCTGCGTTTACGAAGAGTAGAGAAAGTATTCAAAAAGCCATTACGGGGTACAAAGAAATTAATTTACGCGGTATGAAATTAATTAGAAATGGGGGATTTTTAGTGACGTCTAGTTGTACCAATTTAGTGCAACCCGAACTCTTTTTGCAAACCATTGAAATGGCTGCAAAAGATGCGCGCAAAAAAATTAGACAAGTCACATTTCAAGCGCAAGCATCTGATCACCCTATTATTTGGGGCATGGAAAATACCAACTATTTGAAATTTTTAATTGTAGAAGTGACGGATAAATAAGTAAGGGAAATGTATTACTTACTTACCTGAAATTTACCAGACTCAATAAGCCTGCCTGCTTGGTCGCGGAGTTGAAAAACATACAAGCCACGGGTGTAATGATCGTCTAAAATAAAGCTTACTTTATTACTAGATAAACGCTGTTCACTCATTTTTTTTCCGTAAAAACTATAGATGGCAATTAAGCTCGTTGACTCCACTGATTTATCAAATTCAAAATTGATAACTGTGGTTGCGGGGTTGGGATAAAAACGCAACACTTTGGAAGTGGTGGGCGCGAGAAAAAAGGAATCGTAAAAACCATTACCACCGGGTACAAAACCGGTAGTAATGGTATATAAAGTAATTAGTATTAATAAGTTCCTTTTGGTCATTGACAGTACCTAATTAGAACAAAGATACGTAAAACTAGATTAAGCTAGTTTTGCTAGGGTTTCCTGAATCGCAGCAAAGTTTGGTAAATCGCCAGGGGTAGGGCAAACTTCGGCGTATTGAATAACACCTTCTTTATCAATTACAAAAGCAGCACGCTTGCTTACTCCTTGCATCTCAAATGCAGGAAATACATCATATAAAACGCCAAATGCTTTTGCAGCATCTTTGTTAAAATCACTCAATAATGGGAAATTTAGGTTTTGCTCTTCTTTAAACTTACCAAGGGCAAATAAAGAATCTACCGAAACTCCAAATACTGTTGCAGAGGTATTATTGTACACTGCAATATTGTCTCTAATAGAACAAAGCTCAGTGGTACAAACGCCAGTGAATGCAAGTGGGAAAAACAATAAAACTACGTTTTTGCCTTTTTGATCTGCTAAATGAACCTGATTCTTATCGGTGTCAAATAAACTAAAATTAGGTGCTGTGGTGCCTGTTGTTAAACTCATATGTTTTGTTTTTAATGGTAACAAGTGAAAATAAATATTGTTTATTTTTTTAAGATTTTTAGTTTTTGTTTGTTTGCGTATGATTCTAAAGAGTCTATGAGTTCTTTATAAGCAACAGGGTGCGCTTCATAATAATGATAGCTATCAAAAAATTGTTTTTTAGAGATCTTATGCACTGCAAATACCTGCTCATACAAAGGGATATCTTCTTTTACTTTTAATAGGAGCGTATCCCCTACTAGTTTTCTTGCATACCATTCATCTGCTTTGAGCATATCAAACATAACCACCTTCATAGTGTTTACGGGTAATACATTTTTAGGTGTCTCGCCGTTGCACGCTACAAAGATCATCAGCGCCAATAAAAATGGATATATTAGTCGCTGATTCATTGAAGTGCTTCTTTATATTTTGGGGCATTGGTAGGATCAAGGAACGATAATAGTTCGGTAGCTTTTACACGATCCTCTGTTTTGGCCTTTTTAAAAATACCGGATAATTCGGCATATTTACTTTGCATAAAAAACTGCTGAATCATACTGTTTTGATTTTCTTGGACAAAAGTTTGAAGCTGTATCAGCGAAGCAAGTATAGAACTTTGTGCAAGTGCTTCGTTATCCAATAAATGATCCAATCCGTTTCTGTAATACCCATATATAACGTCGTGTATGCTATTATTACGTGCATTGGTTAGATTTTCTGCGAGCCAAAAACGGTTGCGAAGTCCATCAAACATTTTCCAACCTTGAATCCCTTTACCTTCCGGTGCATTATTCACAATATTAAGTGCTTTTCTAAAATAAGGCTCACCGCCTTTTAAGGCAAAGGAATCATAATCTAACCCAATAATCATATAGGCATAATAGGCTAAAATAGCCGGCAAATTAGCGGCACCGGCGTCTGTTCCTTGTACCCTTGCTTCATTGAATTCAAGTGGCTGAAATTCTTGGTATTTGAAAGTTACATCAGGATCCTGAAAATTAACCATACTGGCTTTATACGTTGCGCCGTATACAGGTCTAGCCGCTTGAATACTCAACGTAGCTTTATACACATTCGCTTCTACAATGGATTCGATATTGACAATAAAACTACATTCAATTTTTTCTTGAGGTCTGTAAATATCGGGGGTCCACTTTCTGTTGTTGAGTAGATTGGTCAGCTGCGTTTGAAGCGTTACGAATATTCTTTTATCAATGGTAGTAGCTACCCTATTCGACAATACGGTAACCCTTGCTTGTAATTCCTGGGCTTTAACACCCGAAAAAACAAGCACCAGTAATAAGGTAAGTAAAGTATGCGCAAACTTCATAGCAGGTCAAATAGGATACTCTAAATTAACAAAAAAAGACAGTTAAAAAACTGTCTTTTTGTATAGAATAGGGTAATTGAATTAACGGAATAAATCGTTCTCTTCGTTTTTTCTGTAATACACTTTGCCTTCCATGAATTCTTGGGTTGCTAAAATAGCAGGGTTTGGCATTTTTTCGTAAGCTCTAGAGATTTCGATTTGCTCTTTGTTTTCATGAATTTCTTCTAAGCTATCGGTATGACTTGCAAACTCTTCTAGTTTGTTGTGCAATTCTTCTCTGATAGATACATTGATTTGATTGGCTCTGCGCGCTACAATAGCAATTGACTCGTATAAATTACCCGTCTTTGCTTTGATATCTATTAGGCTCTTCGTTTCAACAACGCTTGGCGTGTTGGCACTTAATTGTCTTCTTAGCTTACTCATTTTTTGGGATTGTTTAAATAATTTGAAGATGCTGTTTTGTATTTATTTACATCAGCCACATACTTACTTGTATTGTAGCGTTCTAAAAAATCGTCACATTCTACGATCACTTTCGCATAACGCTCTTGTTGTTTTTCTTCGTAACTCATTTCGGCATATTTATAATAAGATACCACTACTTGGCATTTATATAAATCGGCTCTTTTCGAGTCCGGAAAATTATCAGACACATTACCAAAGGCGACTGCTGCTGCTTTAAAATAACCTAGGTTTAAATAAAGCTGCGCTGCTTTAAACTCTTTATCTTCTAGTTTCTCTCTGCACTGATCTATAATTTCTGTTGCATCTAGCACTCTTTTAGAGCCTGGATGACCATTGATAAATACCTGCATTAACTGCATGGTTTTATTGGTACTGGTTTGATCTAAATCTACTTTTGGTGATTCTTTAAAGAACGAATATGCACGCATGTATTCTATTTCTTCCAACTTGTTTGAACTCGGAAAGTTTTCCAAAAAATTCTTGAACAAGTTTTCAGCGTTCGAGTAATCTTTTTGATAATAATAAGAGTACGCGAATTTGTAATACATGTCTTCGTAACGAGGGGTACCTTTCATCACCTGAAAAATATCTTCGTACAAAACCTGTGCCTTGCTGTAATCTTTTTTTGCGTAATACTGTTCCGCCATCTTATACTTATACTCGACGTCTTTGCTCTTTAAGATTTTAGAAAACTTTGAGGAGCAGGAAACCAGCATAAAAGCCACCAAAAAAACAATTACAATTCTATTCATACAGGTTGGCAAAATTAGTTAATTGTTAGCAAATTAGAAATTTGATTTCTGATATTGACTATCAACTAGTTAAGAAAAATATAAAAAGCTGCCTAACCGGGTGGTTAGACAGCTTTTTGACCTATTCCTAATGAAAGGGGACTAATTAGTTCCCACCTTCACCTTCCTGCAATTTTGCCTTGATGTCAGCAAGTGCGCTCAAATCACCTAAGGTAGATTTCTCTACTTTAGACTGAACCGCTTTTACTGCCTTCTTGGTGTTGTCAGATTCTGCTTTGGCTTCTTTCTTAGCTACTTCTTTTTCTTCAGCTATTACTTGCTCCCATAAGCGTGCATGTGATAATACAATACGCTTTTCGTTGCGATCAAATTCGATCACCATAAATTGCGCTGTGTCATCTGCTTTTACCTGCGTACCATCTTCTTTGTTCAAGTGACGGTTAGGTACGAATCCTTCTAAGCCATATTGTAATTGTACAAGAGCGCCTTTGTCATCCTTACGGGTAACAGTACCTTCATGCACAGATCCGATTGCAAAAGTTTCTTCTAATGCATTCCAAGGATCTTCTTCTAATTGCTTATGACCTAATTGTAATTTTCTGTTTTCTTTATCAATGCTTAAGATAATGATATCAATAGCCTCTCCAACTTTAGTGTAGTCAGAAGGGTGATTGAAACGCTTTAACCAACTTAAATCACTGATGTGAATCATACCACCAATACCTGGTTCCATTTCAACAAAAACACCGTACGGAGTGATATTTTTTACCAAACCTTTGTGCTTGCTGTTTTCAGGGAATTTAGTTTCGATGCTGCTCCAAGGATCTTGGCTCATTTGCTTAATAGATAAGCTCATTTTGCGTGCGTCCTTATCAAGTGTTACCACTTTAGCTTCGTACTCATCTTGTAACTTAAAGAATTCTTTTGCGTTGATTGGTGTATTAGCCCATGTAATTTCTGATACGTGTACTAGACCTTCAACACCAGGTTGAATTTCTAAGAACGCACCGTAATCTTCAATGTTTACAACTTTACCTTTCACCACAGAACCTTCTGAAAGTCCTTCTGGTAATACATCCCAAGGATGTGGAGTCAATTGTTTTAGACCTAAGCTGATACGTTTTTTGTCATCATCAAAGTCTAATACAACCACTTGTAATTTCTGATCCATCTTCACCACTTCGCTAGGGTGAGAGATACGACCCCATGAAATATCGGTGATATATAATAAACCATCGAGTCCACCTAAGTCCATGAATGCACCAAAGTCAGTGATGTTTTTAACAACACCTTCTAACACTTGACCTTTCTCTAATTTGCTCATGATCTCTGCACGTTGTGCTTCGATATCGCTTTCGATAAGGGCTTTGTGTGATACAACTGCGTTCTTAATGGTTTCGTTGATTTTTACAACTTTAAATTCCATTGTTTTACCAACAAACTGATCGTAATCAGTAACTGGCTTCACGTCAATTTGAGAACCTGGTAAGAAAGTTTCCATACCAAATACATCAACGATCAAGCCACCTTTTGTTTTGCTGGTAACAGTACCTGTAACCACTTCACCTGTCTTGTGCACTTCCATAATTCTTTCCCAAGCACGGAAGATGCGCGCAGATTTGCGGCTAAGGTGTAAGTTTCCTTGACGGTCTTCTTTTTCAACAACCATCACTTCTACTTCATCACCAATTTTTAATCCTTGAAGATCACGGAATTCGTTTGAAGAAATAAGGCCATCACTTTTAAAACCAATGTTGATAACAACATCTGTTTTTGTTAAAGCAACAACGATACCATTCATGATTTCGCCATCTTGAATTTGTACGAAAGTGCCATCATACACTTTATCATACTTTTGTCTTTCTGCTTCGGCATAATGACTAACATTACGTTTGTCAATGCTCCAGTCAAAATCATCGTGCGCAGTTTCTACAACTGGCGCTGCTGCAGGGGCATTTGTTGTCGCAGTTACAGCTGTTGCCTCGGCACCAGTGCTGTCCTGAGCATCTGCGTTTAATTGTTTACGGAAAATTTGCATAAAATAACCCCGATGGTTTAATGAAATCGGGGGTGCAAAAGTAAGAAAAAACCAGTAAAAAAACAGGGAAATACGTTATAAATAGTGGGTTTTAGCCAACTTTTTTAGGCTCAGCAATAGACTTGGCGGCAATCCATCCAGAAGTCCAAGCATTTTGGAAATTAAAACCGCCTGTAATACCATCAATATCCATGATTTCACCGGCAAAATAGAGCCCTTGTACAAGCTTACTTTGCATCGTATTGGCGTCAATTTCAGATAATTTTATGCCTCCACAGGTAACAAATTCGTCTTTAAACGTGGTTTTGCCACTCACTTTACACTCAAAAGCCGTTAGGGCCGTAATGAGCTTATTTTGAGCCGCAGCGGTAAGTGTAGCCCAACTGCTCCCTGCGTCGATTCCACAAACGTTCAGTAAGTGCAGCCACAATCTACCCGGTAGTTCAAAGGGGTTGCGCCCTCCTATTTTGGCATTGCCCTGCTCAGCCCTAATAAGTGGCCAAGCAGTACGCAAATCTTGCTCTGCATATGTTGGAATCCAATTCACACGAATGGTAAACGCATAGCCCAAATTAGATAATTCTCTTGCGCCCCAAGCCGAGCATTTTAAAATTGCTGGTCCACTCATGCCCCAGTGTGTTATAAGAAGTGGGCCAGTTGCCGTGATTTTTGATCCCGCAATTTTTACTTGCGCTTCTGGCACGCTCACACCCATAAGTTCCGTGATAGGATTGCCTGGCATGTTAAATGTAAATAAAGAAGGAACTGGAGCTTCAATGGTATGTCCAAGACTTGTAATAAATTCAAACTGATGCGCTTTTGGAAATCCACCGGTAGCTACACAAACATAATTGGCTTCGATTGTTTTGCTGGTTGTTTGCAATAAAAAAACGCCCGTATCATTTACGGTGATTTTTTCTACGGCAGTTTGTATTTGAACTTGAACTTTGTATTTGTCTGCTTCTTTTAACAAACAATCAATAATGGTTTGCGAATCATTAGACGCAGGAAACATACGGCCGTCCGCTTCTGTTTTTAAATCTACTCCCCGAGAAGCAAACCACTCGATTGTATCTGTGGTATTAAACCAGTGAAATGTTTTCTTTAAAAAATTTTGACCGCGCGGGTATTTTTGCACGAGTTCCGGAAGTTCAAAACACGCGTGTGTAGTATTGCAACGTCCTCCACCACTCACCTTAACCTTGGCGAGTAATTTATTGGACTTTTCTAGAATACAAACATCTAGATTAGGATCTAACCTGGCTGCATTGATGGCACAAAAAAAACCTGCGGCACCACCACCTATCACTACTAATTTTTCACGCATGGTAGTTGTATAAAAAATTAATAGTAGCTACTATTTAAATTGGTATTTGACTTTTCGGCGGCTTCAATAATACTAAAATCAGAAAGTATGAGTGCTTCGTTTCTTTTCACGCAAATATCGTGTTCAAAATGTACAGATACTTTTCCGTCCTGCGTTTTAACCGTCCAGCCATCATCATCGGTGAATACTTTATGCGTGCCTAAATTAATCATAGGTTCAATAGCAAGCACTAAATTTTCTTTCATTTTAGGTCCATTGCCACGTTTGCCATAGTTAGGTACTTGCGGGTCTTCATGTAAATTTCTACCAAGTCCATGCCCTACTAATTCGCGCACAACACCATATCCATTTTTAAACTCGGTATGTTCTTGAATCGCATATGAAATATCGCCAATGCGGTTATTAACCGTTGCTTTTTCGATGCCTTTGTAGAGTGATTCTTTGGTAACTTTTACAAGGTTTAAAATTTCTGGTGCTACTTCACCCACAATAAAACTATACGCATGATCGCCATGCCAACCATTTAAAATAACCCCTAAATCGATAGAAACAATGTCTCCATTTTTAATGGGTGTTTCATTTGGGAAACCATGCACCACCACATCGTTAACAGAGGCACAAATATTAAATGGATACCCTCTGTAATTGAAAAAAGAAGGGACAGCACCATGGTCTTTAACCACTGTTTCGCACAACTTGTCAATTTGCAAAGTAGTTACGCCTGGCTTAATAAAACCAGCCACCTGAGCCAATGCTTTACTTACGAGTAAAGCTGCCTCTTTCATGAGTGCCACTTCTGCTTCTGTCTTATAAATCATACCAATATTTCTTCGCGTCATTGTTAAAAAAGAAAACCTGTCAGGCCACAAGCACTGACAGGTTTTATTATCATTTTTGTAAAATAATATTACATGCCACTTGCAGTATCAATTTGTCTGCCTTGTACACGTCCGCCTTCCATTAATCCATCGTATTGACGCATTAATAAATAGGTTTCAATTTGTTGAAGTGTATCAAGTACAACGCCTACCATAATTAATAATGAAGTACCTCCAAAGAAAGAGCTAAAACCTTGTGTAACACCTAAGCGTTGTGCAAAGCCTGGCATAATACCTACTAGGGCTAAAAAGATCGCACCTGGTAAAGTAATTTTGTCCATGATCGCTCCAATATAATCAGCAGTGGGTTGTCCTGGCTTAACACCTGGAACAAATCCATTATTGCGTTTTAAATCTTCAGAGATTTGTTTTGGATTAAAGATAAGTGCAGTGTAAAGGAACGTAAATCCAATTACCATGATAGAGTAGATTGCCATATAAGGCCAGCTACTATGGTCGTTGAATACTTTTACAATCCCTTGTGCCGAATCTAAATTGGTAAAAGAAACAAGTGTAGGTAAGAACATAATTGCTTGTGCAAAAATGATTGGCATTACACCAGCACTGTTTACTTTAACAGGTAAGAATTGGCGTGCACCACCAAATTGACGGCTGCCAACAATTTGCTTTGCATAGTTTACAGCAATTTTACGAACCCCTTGTACAAGTACAATAAGACCCATAATAATGGTAACTAAAATAGCAACCTCAATTAAAAATATTAAAAGTCCACCGCCGCCTTTTTGGCCTTTTGCGCTAAACTCCTGAATAATAGATTGTGGTAAACGAGCTAAGATACCCACCATGATAATGATAGAAGTACCATTACCTAAACCTTTGTCCTGAATTTTTTCGCCTAACCACATTACAAACAAAGTACCTGCTGTTAATGTGATAACGGTTGAAAACCAGAAGTATGGCGCATACGCTGCAATGATTGCTGGCGCATAACCTGGACTATTTAAGTAAGCAACGTAAGCACCTGCTTGGAACGCTGTAACAATCACTGTTAGGTAGCGCGTCCATTGGTTAATTTTTTTACGTCCGCTATCTCCTTCTTTCTGAATTTTTTGCAACTGAGGAACCAAGATGGTCATTAATTGCATAAAAATTGAAGCGGATATATATGGCATGATACCAAGTGCTAAAATAGATGCTTGAGAAAATGCACCACCTGCAAACATATCAAATATGCCAAGTAAGCCATTGCCTTGTGCAGCAGCAGAAGCCGCTTCTATTTTATTTGGATCGATACCAGGAAGGGTAATCTGCGTACCTAAACGATACGTTAGTACTAGGGCAAGCGTAACAACAATTTTGTTACGTAGCTCATCGATTGCCCAGATATGTTTTAATGTTTGAATTAGTTTTTTCACTTAAATGCAATTGTAGCGTTAATAGTATTTACCATGGCTAAGCCAATGGCAATTTACGGGAAATTACTTTACAATTTCAAGGGTTCCGCCTGCAGCTTCAACAGCAGCTTTTGCCTTGTCACTTGCAGCATTTACCTTAAATGTAAGTTTAGCCTTTAATTCGCCATTTGCTAATACTTTTACACGATCCGTACGGCTAATTAAACCGTTGATGTATAAATTTTCTAAGCTAAATTCAGTGAAAGCATATTTTTCAACCAATTGGTCAATTTGACCAAGGTTAAATACTTTAAATTCGATACGATTGTTGTTTTTAAATCCACGCTTAGGAACACGACGCTGGATGGGCATTTGACCACCTTCGTGACCCATTTTGCTTTTGTAACCAGCACGGCTTTGACCACCTTTGTTACCTTTTGTAGAAGTACCACCTTTACCAGATGCTTCACCACGACCAATACGGATTGCTTTGTGCGTAGATCCTTCTGCTGGTTTTAAATTGTGTAGTTTCATGTTTGTTTGATTTTGAACTTACGGGGTATCACCCCTCGCAATTGTTAAATAATAAAATTTATGAGTATCGAATTAAATAAAAATGAATCAATTGAATAATTGACTCATTTTTATAATAACGTATACATGCTTTAAAAAGTATTAAGCGATCTCTTCTACTTTTACTAAATGGCTCACTTTGTTTACCATTCCTAAAATTTGAGGAGTTGCTTCCACTTCTTTAGATGCATTTAGTTTTCTAAGACCTAATGCAATTAAAGTTTGTTTTTGGCGCTCAGATCTGTCAATACCACTCTTGATCTGAGTTATTTTAATTTTTTTCATAACCAGAGGTTTTATCCGTTAAAAACTTTGCTTAGTTTAACACTACGTGTTTTAGCTACTTGTACAGGCTCCCTTAAAAGGCTTAATGCTTTTAAAGTTGCTTTTACCACGTTATGTGGGTTAGCAGAACCTAAACTTTTTGCTAATACGTCGGTGATACCTGCACTTTCTAGTACTGCACGCATACTGCCTCCTGCGATTACACCCGCACCGTGTGCAGCTGGCTTAATCAACACTTTAGCAGCACCTTGCTTAGCCCATTGTTCGTGCGGGATAGTTCCGTGCATTACAGGGACTTTCAAAAGGTTTTTCTTTGCGTCATCGATACCTTTTGCAATTGCTTCTTGTACCTCTTTTGCTTTACCCAAACCTTGTCCTACAACACCATTTTCATTACCCACAACTACAAGAGCTGAGAAGCTGAATGTACGTCCACCTTTAGTGGTTTTAACCACGCGATTAATGGCAACTACTTTTTCTTTAAGTTCCACATCGCCAGCGGCTTTTACCTTATTTACGTTTACTTTAGACATTTATCTAACGATTAATTGTTGTTAGCTAATTAGAATTGAAGACCGGCTTCTCTCGCACCATCTGCCACAGACTTAACACGGCCATGATACAAATTACCACCTCTATCGAAAACCACGGCACTTAAGCCTAGATCGATAGCTTTACGAGCAACTGCTGCGCCCACCAACTTAGATTTTTCAATCTTAGTGATTTTTTGAGCAGCAATATCTTTATCTCTTGAAGATGCAGATGCAAGTGTTACACCATTGTCGTCATCTATTAATTGTGCATAGATGTCGGCATTGCTTCTGAATACAGACAAGCGAGGCTTTACAGCAGTACCTTGCACCTTTTTGCGGATGCGGTATCTGATTTTTTGCCTTTGAATTAATTTACCCATTGTATTTCTGTTTGAAACCTCCGATTCGGCCGGAGATCGTTGATTATTTTATTTGTTATAAATCTTAGCTTATTTACCAGCAGCTTTACCAGCTTTTCTTCTAAGAATTTCACCAGCGTATTTAACACCTTTACCTTTGTACGGCTCTGGTTTACGAAGGCTTCTTAATTTTGCAGCTACCTGACCAATTAGTTGTTTGTCGATACCTTCTAAGAAAATTTTAGGGTTTTGACCTTTTTCCGTAGTGGTAGCCACTTTTAATTCGCTAGGAATTTCAAAAATAATATTGTGAGAATAACCAAGTGCTAAGTCTAAAACGTTACCAGTATTGGCTGCTTTAAAACCCACACCCACTAATTCTAATTCTTTTTTATAACCTTCTGTCACACCCTTTACAAGGTTGCTGATTAATGAACGGTATAAACCGTGCATAGCTCTGTGACGGATTTGCTCTGTTGGACGAGTTACTAAAACTTCTGTTTCAGTAACAGTTACAATGATATCTCTATCTACTGTTTCTTTTAATTCGCCTTTAGGACCTTTTACAGTCACTACGTTTTCTTTGCTTACCGTTACTGTAACTCCTGAAGGAATTGTAACTGGGGCTTTACCAATACGAGACATAGTCGATGTTGTTTAATTTGTTAATTGAATCCGGGCACCGTGTTCTGCTCCGACTAAAAAGCATAATTGTCAGTGTCGGTGTTTATTTTAGTAGATATAGCAAAGTACTTCGCCACCTACGTTTGCAGCTTTCGCTTGCTTGTCTGTTAATACTCCTTTTGAAGTACTTAAGATAGCAATACCTAAACCGTTGATTACACGCTTGATTTCGGCAGGCTTAGCGTACTGGCGTAAACCTGGACGGCTAATTCTTTCGAGTGTGCGGATAGCTGGTTGCTTGGTATTCTCATCATACTTCAATGCAATTTTGATAAGACCTTGCTTTGTATCTTCTTCAAATTTATACTTAAGGATATAACCTTGATTGTATAAAATCTCAGTCATACGCTTTTTTAAATTAGAGGCAGGAATTTCTACCATTCTGTGACCGGCCATTTGCGCGTTACGAATTCTCGTTAAGAAATCTGCTATTGGATCAGTTACCATTTTTATTAAAATTAAATCAGTTCAAAATTTGTTTACTAAAACTTGCTGAATACTACCAGCTTGCTTTTTTTACACCAGGAATCATACCGTTAAGCGCCATGTCACGGAACATGATTCTTGAGAGACCGAAGTATCTCATGTATCCTTTAGGACGGCCGGTTAATTGACAACGGTTTTTTAAGCGAACAGGAGACGCATTTTTTGGAAGTAGGTCAAGCGCTGCATAATCACCTGCCTCTTTTAAAGCGGCACGCTTTTCTGCGAACTTTGCTACCATCTTCTCGCGTTTTCTTTGTCTGGCTTTTACTGATTCTTTTGCCATGTTTTGTTTATTTGGGTTTGAGTAGGTTCCGGTGATTGTGTTATTACAAAGCCGGCTGCTACCAGTTTCTTAATTAATTATTTTCTTTTTTGGTTCCTTTAAATGGCATACCTAATTCTTTTAATAACTCATACGCTTCTTCGTTGCTTTGCGCACTTGTTACAAAAGTGATATCCATACCTGTAATCTTAGTGATTTTATCAATGTCGATTTCAGGGAAAATGATTTGCTCAGTAACACCTAATGTGTAGTTACCACGACCATCAAACGCTTTATCGCTAATGCCTTTGAAATCACGTACACGTGGAAGTGCCACAGATACCAAACGATCTAAAAATTCGTACATCTTCTCACCTCTTAAAGTTACGCGAGCACCAATTGGCATACCCTTACGTAATTTGAAGTTTGAGATATCCTTTTTAGACATCGTAGGAACTGCTTTCTGACCAGTGATCATGTTTAGTTCATCAACAGCGATATCAATTAATTTCTTATCGTTTACCGCACCATTAACGCCACGGTTGATACAAATTTTTTCTAACTTAGGAGCTTGCATTACAGTTTTGTAGGCAAACTTTTTCATTAAAGCAGGTATCACTTCTTTAGTGTACTTGTCTGCTAATCTTGGAGTATATTTTACTGTGCTCATTATTTAATTACCTCCCCTGATTTTTTTGATACACGAACTAATTTACCATTCTCGCGTGTACGCGTAGCTTTGGTTGGTTGACTCGTTTTAGCGTCCCATAACATAATGTTACTAATGTTAATTGGAGCTTCTACTTTAACGATACCACCTTTTGTATTTTGTGCAGAAGGTTTCGTATGTTTTGTAACGATATTAACGCCTTCTACTACTACACGGCCTTTATCTACAATTACTTCTAACACCTTACGAGGCTTTTTCAAGTCCTTGTCATCACCGGCGATTACCACAACGGTATCCCCTTTTTTGATGTTGAATTTAGGTTTGAATCTTGTACTCATTGTTTTTAACTTAAACGTCTATTAATGACTTATTATTATAATACTTCTGGAGCTAGTGAAATAATCTTCATGTAACCTGCGTCACGAAGTTCACGAGCTACTGGTCCAAAAATACGTGTACCGCGTGGTTCGTCTGAATTGTTTAACAACACAACAGCGTTGTCATCAAAACGGATATAAGAACCATCTTTACGACGTAATTTATTTTTAGTACGCACGATAACTGCTTTAGAAACCGTACCTTTTTTAACACCGCCTGCAGGGATTGCATCTTTAACAGTTACTACAATCTTATCACCAATTTTGGCGTAATCTTGACCACTGTTACCAAGTACCTTAATACAAAGGACTTCTTTTGCACCACTGTTATCAGCTACATTCAATCTACTTTCTTGCTGAATCATTTTTTTAGCTTTTAGCTGTTAGATCTATCACTTTTTTAGCGACAGAAGAATGTTTATTTTTCAGAGGCTACACCCGTATAATTGCTCATGGACGGTTTGCAGCATGAAGCCCGAGGGCCTATTTTGCTTTTTCGATAATTTCAACGAGTCTCCAACGCTTAGTTTTACTAAGTGGACGCGTTTCCATTATTTTTACTACATCTCCAATACCGCACTCTCCCTTTTCGTCGTGTGCGTGGAACTTTGTTGTTTTCTTTACGAACTTACCGTAGATAGGGTGTTTTACTTTTCTTTCTACAGCAACTGTAATGGTTTTATCCATTTTATCGCTAGTTACTAGCCCAGTTCTCGTTTTACGTAAATTTCTTACTTCAGCCATTGTTTTTTATTTATGGTTTAGATATCAGATTAGATACCCAATTCTTTTTTCTTCAATTGCGTTTTAATACGTGCAATGTCTCTACGAAGCGCGCGAATATTCATCGGGTTTTCGAGTGGAGAAATTGCGTGAGCGAATTCAAGTTTTTTCAATCTTAATTGATCTTCTTGAATTTTAGCGTGTAGGTCTTGAACACTCAATTCCTTAATGCTTTTGTTAAAATCGTATGATGTCTTGTTTGCCATTGCAAATTATATTTAAAATTAAGCTTGCAAATCCCTTCTAGTAATGAATTTGGTTTTGATAGGTAGCTTTTGAGCCGCTAAGCCCATTGCCTCCTGTGCTACTTGCGCTGTAACACCGTCGCACTCAAAAATGATGCGTCCTGGTTCAACTACAGCAGCCCAATACTCAGGGTTACCTTTACCTTTACCCATTCTCACCTCTGCGGGCTTATGTGTAATAATTTTATCAGGAAATACGCGGATCCACACGTTACCTTCTCTTTTCATAGCACGTGTCATTGCTTGACGAGCAGATTCAATCTGACGGTTTGTTAACCAGATTGGCTCTAATGCTTTTAAAGCGAATGAACCGAATGAAATGGAAGTGCCACGCTTAGCCACTTCGCGTATGCGGCCTTTTTGCTGCTTCCTGTGTTTACTTCTTTTAGGCTGTAACATTTATTTCAATTTGAAAATTCAAAAATTGTCAATTCTTTTTATTCAGAAGATATTATCCTCTGCGTTCTGGACGAGGACCACCACCACGGTTGTCTCTGCCTCCACCACCTGGTCTGCGATCGTCTCTTCTGTCGCCACCCGGTCTGCGTTCTTCTCCACCTCTTCTTTCGCTCATGTCATTTTTGCCACCAACGAAGTTTGGATTTAATTCACGCTTACCAAGTACTTCACCTTTACAGATCCATACTTTGATACCGATTTTACCGTAAACGGTTTGTGCAAATACGTTTGCATAATCGATATCCATACGGAAAGTATGTAGAGGTACACGACCTTGTTTGAATTCTTCAGAACGTGCGATTTCAGCACCGCCTAAACGGCCACCTAATTTTACTTTAATACCTTCTGCTCCCATACGTAAAGTAGAGGCAATAGACATTTTAGTTGCACGCTTAAAGTTGATACGATTTTCGATTTGACGAGCAATGGTTTCTCCCACGATTTGTGCGTCTAATTCTGGACGACGAATCTCAAGGATGTTGATTTGCACATCATCTTTTTTCGTTAAGTTTTTCAACTCTTCTTTGATACGATCTACTTCTCCACCGCCTTTACCGATGATGATACCAGGCTTAGAGGTATGAATCGTTACAATTAACTTACCAAGGGTACGCTCAATTACTATTTTAGCGATACCGCCCTTGTTGATACGGGCATTTAGGTAAGTACGGATCTTATGATCCTCAATCAACTTATTAGCATAGTCTTTTTTAGAACCATACCAGTTGCTGTCCCATCCGCGGATGATACCTAACCTGTTACCAATTGGATTTGCTTTCTGACCCATATAGTGGTTTTACAATTAGTTTTTAGAATCTACGATTAATGTTACATGATTGCTGCGCGTACGAACTCTGTAGCCACGGCCTTGTGGAGCTGGACGCATGCGTTTTAAAACACGACCACCATCTACACATACAGTTTTTACAATAAGGCTGCTATCTGCAGCACTTGCGCCATTGTTTTTTTGTTCCCAGTTGTTGATGGCACTTTTTAGCAATTTAGCCA